>JBDLIZ010000001.1:0-34633 GCA_039714615.1 Pseudomonadota bacterium
ACTGGCAATCAATCGAACCCTGGCCCGCGACCACCAGGCCGCGGAGTTCGGTCTTGCAGCCGTGGTACGTTTCGACCCGGTGGACATGAAAGTTCACGCGCAACTCCAGGGTGATGAACCGGCCTTGACACATGAAATACTTCGAATGCAACTACCGCACCCGACTCTGGCCGATCTGGATTACAGTATCATCCTCGAGAAACACGGTTATGGCAGCTATCTAGGTAAACTGCCCACCCTCGCGGCGAGCAACTGGCACCTGCTCATCGAATCTGAACCACAGGACTGGCGTCTTACCGCTCGAGTGGATCTACCACGAGAAACCTCAATACGTCTTGGCCATATGCAGTAATTCCATAGTTCTTTTTCTACCTAGATCCTGCAAGTGATCTAGGTTCTATTATTTCAAGCTGATGCCTGATCATATATACCCATGACGAATGGATTTTCCGGACGCATAGCACGCCGCCTTTGCCGTATAGCGGCGTTGGACCACGAAAGCCATAGTAAAAACTATGACTTACGTGGTCCGCCTTGCTCTACGACAAACTCGAAGTACTCTGCACTCCTGAAAACCCATCCGTCATGGGTATGACTGCACTTGCCGCATTCCTGGTCGGCCTTTTGGGATCGGTCCATTGTATCGGCATGTGCGGCGGGATCGTAGGCGCCCTAACCCTGGGGCTTCCACAGACCACCAGAGACTCTACGGCTGCGATGTTGACCTATTTGTTGGCCTATAATATCGGCCGAATCAGCAGTTACGCCATAGCGGGGATGATATTAGGCGGCCTGGGTCAGCAGTTCTACACTCTGGGCGATATCGGCATTACCGGTCGGATTGGCCAATGGTTGTCAGGCCTGTTCATGATTGCCTTGGGCATCTATCTGACTGGCTGGACAAAGGTTCTAGCCCCGCTGGAACGCGCCGGCGCCCATCTGTGGCGAAAAATCGAACCTCTAGGAAAAAGGTTCCTCCCCGTCAAAGGTGCAGGACAGGCCCTGGGACTGGGCCTGGTATGGGGTTGGCTGCCCTGCGGCATGGTCTATTCCGTACTGGTCTGGGCCCTGGTGGCAGGCAATACCCTAAGAGGTGCGCAAATCATGGTGGCCTTCGGCCTGGGCACCTTGCCCATGTTGCTGCTAATGGGAGGGGCCGCCAGATGGCTAGGCTCTTTGGTAAGAAAAAACTGGATCAGACGCACAGCAGGGATACTGATCATCGCCTTTGGCCTTGGTGGCCTGCTTCTACCGCATGCACATCATCAGCACGGCGATCATGAGGGAACTGAGCAGCATTCGCACAACACGCAGCAACATTCCTAATATGCTTCTTATCTTATGAGTAACAACGAATCCAGTTCTATCTCCGTAGCCATCACCGGATCGGGGGGTAGTGGTGTGGTCACTGCGGGGCATATCTTGTTGGCAGCAGCTGCCCGAGCGGGGATGTTTGGGTTAATGAGCCGCTCTTCGGGACCACAGATCCGCGGCGGAGAATCAGCGGCGATGCTGCGTATTGCAACCCTTCCGGTCCATTGCATGGCCGAACGCTTTGACCTCCTGCTCGCGCTCGATTGGCGAAACATGATCCGCTTTGCCGAAGAGATTCCCCTAAACGCGGATAGTCTGATTATTAGAGACCCTGCCGCGGGTGATATCCCCGCTGTCATCTCCGCGAGTGGCGCCCGAGTGATGGATGTCCCCCTAAAACAGCTCGCCAAGGAAATTCCTGAGGGGCGCCCCAATATGATCGGTCTCGGTGTGCTCGCCGACCTGGTAGGCCTTTCCCTTGATACAGTGACCAAGACGGCAACAAAAGGGCTAACGGGGAAGGCCGAAAAACTGCTCCAGTCCTCCGAAATCTGCATCGCCCGCGGATATGGATTGCATAGGGAGATAACACTTATGCATACACTCCCCGTGGTGGACCGAGCGCCGCAGCGTTGGAATATCAGCGGCAATGAGGCGAGTGGTTTGGGAGCACTGCGTGGCGGGGTGCGTTTTGTGGCCGCCTACCCCATCACCCCGGCCACCGAGATGTTGGAGTGGCTGGCACCAAGGCTGGAACAGTGCGGTGGCACACTCTTACAGGCCGAAGATGAGCTGGCATCGGTCAATATGTTGATTGGCGCCTCTTTTGGCGGAGTGCCCTCTTTGACCGCCACCTCCGGCCCGGGTCTCAGCTTAATGATGGAGGGATTGGGCTTGGCCGTGGCCAGTGAATCGCCCATTGTGGTCGCCAACGTGATGCGCGGTGGACCGTCGACGGGCATACCGACCAAGACGGAACAGTCTGATCTCAATATCGCCCTCTACGGCCTGCACGGAGATGCACCCCATCTGGTACTTGCAGCGCTGAATATTGGCGATTGCGCATTGACTACCCAATGGGCAGTGCATCTGGCGGAGTATTTACAGACCGCAGCGATTGTCCTCTCCGATCAATCTCTGGGCCAATCTCGGGCAGTGATCCCGGTGCCACAAGCCGTGGAGTTCCCACATTCGCGGAAGACGGCTCAGGCCAACACCGAGGGATATCGGCGTTATGTAGCGGCCGAAGATGACGTCTCGCCCATGGCGTTGCCTGGTACGGCTGGGTGCATCTATACGGCGGATGGCCTGGAGCACAATGATCTGGGAACGCCTTCGAGCACACCAGCAGATCATTTGCAGCAGTTGAATAAACACCAAGGGAAACTCGAGAAATTTGATTTTACCGCACATTGGGCGGAAATCGTTGGCCACGGAGATGCGGCAATAATCACCTGGGGCTCTAGCTCTGGGGCCTGTCTCGAAGCAGCGGCACGTTTGCAAGCCCAGGGCACTGGCGTACGGGTCATTGCGCTGCGTCTGTTGGCGCCATTGCAAAAAAGATTGCTTACCGAATCACTGGCGGGGGTTTGTTCGGTCATGGTGGTCGAGCAAAATCATTCCGCCCAGCTTTATCACTATCTTTGTTCTCATGATGTCCTGCCAAAGGGCGCAGGGATATTGGCACGCCCCGGACCATTGCCCATTCGTCCAGCAGAAATCGTTGCGGCTTTCAAGCGCTATAATGGAGATGAGCACCTTGACTCAGAAACTGAAACCAAGACCCAAGTATTACAAATCTGATATCAAACCCGTGTGGTGCCCGGGCTGTGGGCACTTTGCGGTATTGAGCGCCTTGACTAAGGCCTTGGCACACCTTGCCCTGCCACGTGAACAGGTTGCCTTGGTGTCGGGTATTGGATGTTCTTCGCGAATTCCAGCCTATGCGCAGGTCTATGGATTTCACGGCATCCATGGCAGGGCCCTGGCGTTGGCCTCAGGGCTCAAAGCGGTCCGTGCGGACCTCACGGTACTGATCGCCGGGGGTGATGGCGACGGTTTTTCCATCGGCGGCAATCACTTTCTGCATGCCTGCCGTCGAAACATGGATATGACTTACATCGTGATGGATAATGAGGTCTACGGGATGACAAAAGGACAGGCCTCGCCCACCACCGCCCCCGATTGGGTCAGCAGCAAGATGACCCCCAGTGGTACTGGTATTCGCCCCTTTCAGCCCGCGGCCATCGCGCTGGCGGCCGGCGCCACCTTTATTGCCCGTGGCTTCTCAGGCGATCCCAACGGCATTACGCATCTGCTGGTGCAGGCGATCGAGCATCCCGGATTTGCCCTGATCCAAATCCTGAGCCCTTGTCTCACGTTTCGTCCTGAACAGCGGGAATGGAAAAATATTGTCAGTGAATTTTCTGTCGAATCCACTTCTGATCCAGCGCAGGCAGCACAGCGAATCCAGGCCGACAATGGGATGTCTACGGGTCTCATCTACTCGCGGCAGTTGCCCGTTTGGCAGCCACCCAATCGAGTAAGCACCAGCTTGAACAAAATCGAACGGGAGTTTGTAGTGTGAAAGACAAGGGCCCGAAAACGATCGACAACGTAGCGATGTTTTTCGCCTATGCCTACATGCTCGAATGCGAATCGGCGGAGCGCTATCAGGACATGGCCGATTGCATGGAAGTACATAATAACCTGGAGGTGTCTGAGTTATTTCAGAAAATGGCACAGCATGCAGAACAGCGGGTGGAGGAAGTTTCTCGGCGCACCGAAGGCATCGATCTGCCCGAGATTCCACCATGGGAGTTTGGCTGGACCTGCCCACAAAGCCCGGAAACACCATGCAGTGATAAGTTCCACTACCTAATGAGTACGCAGCAAGCGCTGGAAGTGGCTTTATACAATGCAAACCGTGGCAGTGAATTTTATGCCCAAGTGGCCTGCGAGTCGCCCGACAAAAACGTGCGCCATATCGCCGCAGAATATGTCACGGGCGCGCTGAAACACAGCGATATGCTCAAGCGATGGATGGCCAAGGCAGCAGAAAACGACGAGGAACCCTTAGAGGATCTAGATCCACCGAACATCACAGAATAGTACTAATTCTCCTCAACTAATCAGGAAACAGCATGAAAAAGATTCTATTGATAAGTGGTCTGGCGGTAGTCGTTGTGATTGGCATTGTGGTATGGCGTGTATGGGCCAATCTCGATGTCATCGTAGCGGAGATCATCGAAAAAACCGGTACCGAAGTGATGCAAACACCGGTCAAGGTATCCGGGGTGAAACTGGCGCTTACCGAAGGTAAGGCAGCCATCGAGGGATTGAGCATCAACAACCCACCCGGCTTCTCTGACCCCAACATCTTTACGCTAAATGAGATCGCCGTGGGTCTGGATCTGGCCACGATCAACAAGAATCCAATAGTCATTGACGAAATTCTCATTCGCCGCCCAGAAGTCTTTTTCGAGCTCAATGATAAAAATGAGTCCAACCTGGATGCGCTCAAAAAGAGGATGGAGGCGTACAAGCAAGGTACAAAAGAGAAACCCAAGGCCGAGGCGACCGGGGAATCTTCCGGCGAACCCATCAAACTGATCATCAACAAGGTGCTGTTCGAAGGCGGACACATCAGCGCCAAGAGCGACCTCAAACCCGATAAGCGACTTGAGGCCAATCTGCCCCGGATTCAGATAAATAACCTGGGCAAGAACCAGGGTGGTGCAACCCCGGCACAAATTGCTGAGGAGATCACCCAGCGGCTGGTGGACCAGGCGATTCAGGCTACCGCCCAACTCGCCACCCAGTGGGCCATTGATCAGGCCAAGGAGAAGGGCAAGGAGGCATTGCAGAAAGAACTGGGTAAGTCAGTGGACGGATTGCTGAAACGATAGGGCGGCCAATCAGCGATCGCGGTGTGATCTAGACTATGACAACGGCCCCGACAACGAGGCCGGAGGATCTTCGCTTATCCGGCCCTCAAGCCGTCTTTTTTTCTTCGCTCGATCTAAGCATTGCAAACAATTCCTCCGAGCAGACGGGTCTTCCAATACAATAGCCTTGGGCATAATCGACGCCAAAGGACTTAAGGACGCGTATTACATCGTTTCCCTCAACGAATTCGGCTATGGTCTTTTTGCCGAATCCCCTGGCGACATCGGTGATCGCTTTCACCAGGATCTGCTTGTCACGGTTGTTGGATAGGTCGCGAATAAACGAACCATCGATCTTGACATAATCAGCAGGCAATTGATTGAGGTAGCGTAGTGAAGAAAAACCGGCACCGAAATCATCCAACGCAAAGCTGCACCCCAGTTGACGAATGGAATCCATCAAGCTGCGTGCCGCGACGAAATCGGCAACCGCCGCCGTCTCGGTGATCTCAAATATCACCGATTCAGGATTCACACCCTGATGAGTAAGCAGCTCCGATAGGGCAGACAACAGATGGGGATCCTCGAAGACTCGCCCGGACAGATTGATAGAAACATGGATATCATGCCCGGCGTCTCGCAGCGCTACTACCTGATTGATTCCCTTATGCATTACCATATGATCGATCGCATGGATCAGGCCGCTTCTCTCGCAGTGGCCTATAAACAAATCCGGTCTTACCAGTTGGCCCTCATTGTCCTTGTCTTCCATGCGCAGCAGCGCCTCGACATGGGTGATAAGATTGGTGCGCAGATCCATGATCGGTTGATAATGAAGCACAAAGCGATCTTCAGACAAGGCCTCTTCGACACGCTCCTTCCAATACACATGGGCACGCATCTGTTCTCGCCCGGGGTCGGTGGCGGAGAACAGATGCCAGCGGTTTCGCACCCCTTCCTTTGCTTGATACATCGCCATATCGGCATTCGCCAACAGCTCCTGCACATCCGCTCCATGACGTGGAAACAATGCGATACCCGTACTCACCGAGATCCTGAAAGATCTTTCTCCTGCGGGAAGATGTAATGCGCATAAGGCATCACTAAATTTTTGTGCTGCCTTGAGCGCGCCATCCTCATTGGTCTGGCTGATCAGCACTCCGAATTCATCCCCCCCCAAGCGACCGACGATATCGGTCCCCCTAACCAGACGAGACAAGGTGTTGGCCACCAACTTGAGCAGCATATCACCGGCCTGATGACCACTGGTGTCATTAATATACTTGAACTCGTCGAGGTCAAAGAAAAGCAGGGCACCTTCATTATCGTAACGCTGCGATTCCGCAAGTGCACGATCCAGCTCCTTCTGAAAACGGCGTCGATTATATAAACCCGTCAGAGGATCGTGGTCAGCCATCCAGGATAACCGCTGTTCGGCCTGCTTCTGTTCGGTCACGTCCAAGCCAATGGACAATACGACCGGTTTCCCATTACCGTTGGCGCCGAGTCGCGAATGCAACCAGGCGATATCACGGTTTGCTCCATCCCGACACACCAACTTGGATTCATGCCGATATTGCTCACGAGCGGCTTGAGCCAACTCGTCCAGGCCTGAAGACGCACCGGTTGAATAATCGTCAATGTCGATGAGACTGAAAAAGGTCTTGATGTCCACCACTTCATCCCGATTGAAACCACTGAGCGACTCGCCATAGTGATTGAACATGAGAATGTTTTGGTTTTCGTCCTGGGTAAGAATAATGACCTGTGCAGTGTTTAATAGAAGGCGTATAAAATCCCGTTCATTGGTAAGTTCCTGCATCCTTTCATTCAGGGCGCGGGTCCGCTCCCTGACATCGTTTTCTAAGCTTTCCAGACGTTTGGACAGCTCGATGGCCGTCTCATCCAGGATGTCAACCTCGTCACGAAACCTCAGTTCACGACTGCGCCCCTGGATCGATCTGCGAACGCGTTCAAACGCCCCCACACCAAGCAACGGCAAGGTTTCAGCCGTGAGACGAAGCCGATTCATGGGGGTAGAGATCAATGCCAGCAACAGCAGTTCTGATACGACCAGGCCCAGCACACCGAGCAGTAGATTGTCTCTGATGGCGGCCTCGATATTGGCCAATGACTGGGTAATATCCGAGATAATCACAAAATGGCCTTGTGTTTCATGACCGGAATACTTCACCGGTAACACTGTTACCTCAAAGTGTCGCTCATTGAATTCAGCGGATATCCCTTTGGCCAAGGCACGCTTGTGCGGGTATTGCTTAGATACACTACGCAACAGATCCAGATTCTGCCCCCAACCCGTCAACGCCGAGATATGAGCCTGCCATTGAGGCAGACCCCTTTTGGCCCCCCATTCGGCCACCCCATTGTCATCATTGACGATTAAACCGATATCCGCACCTGAAATCTGTTTAAAACTCAGCACGATATCCGTCAGCGGACTGCCGAGTAATACCGCCCCGATATGTTGGCCTTGCATCAGAATTGGCGATACTGCATACAATTCACAATCGGCCATACAATCAAGGGTGGTTACCGGGCGCTCATCACGGTTGGACTGCCTCGCCCATTCGGATGTGACAGTATCGGATTTCTCCGGCAGCCCCGAACGACCCCAGGCGGCCAGAAGTTGATTGTTGTTATCGTATATCTGCCCAACATCCAGACCAAATTGGATCTGCAGATCCGTCCAATGCCGATCAAAGGCGGAATACAATTGAGATGGATCACCCGCCAATAGGGCCGATGGTACTCCCTTGAGTTTCTGAATAAGTTCGGAAAGATGCTGCAGCCGGACCAACGATTGATCGATCAAACCATTGAGCTCTTGCTCTTGGCGGTGTTTAATGATTGACCGTTGTTCCCTGAACTGAGAGATCTGGTTTAAATAACTAAGGACCGAGAAAGATACTGTAATGATAATCAATACCACACTGGTGAGTATTATCGCCTTCCATTTGAGGCTTAGCATGCGTGGGGATCTCTGTTTAATCCGATCTGGTTGCATACTCACGGAACGATCACTCATCAGCTAAATGATATTCTGGCGGCGAATGATCGCCGCCGATTTACAGCTTTTTGGAATAGAGGCTACTTTGCAACTCACTACCTATAACTCCCATCAACTCATGGAGTTCTGAAGACAGGTTGGGTTGGATATCCTCCCGGCTAATCACAAACGGCCCTCGCATTCCATGGTAATCAACTATGTCTCCTATCTAGGTAAATACAATGCCATATATTCTAAACATTCTCGTCAACCGAGGTTCCATCATAGCAAAACCGTATTTAAGATCGTTATCCAATAACGCGGAAAGTATTCCCAACATTAGGATGATGGAGATCAACGGGAAGGTATCACGACCGCTGGCAATAAGTTTTTGATGACTAGGCATGCTGATCGGACTTTTCTCATCGCTCTTTCGCCGTCGGAAAGCGGGGAGAACAGCCAACCGTGAGACTTCTCCAAAACTGCCGCGCTCAAGCATGCTGATATCCATCTTTTGTTTATCTACAGCCTCTTGGCAGCAGTATTCGAACGGCAACAAGGAGGTTTTCCCCTTCAGACTCGGCCTTATCAAACGAACGCAGCCAGCAACTGATTTACTGGGTTTGTGGATAAGTAAACAATGCAAAGATTGATCATCGTACTCATCCCGCTCCAATTGGTCTGGAAAATTTTCTTCACGCTCGTATTGAAACTCCCTACAATACACTTGATACCGTATACGAAACGCATGCATGCGCTGCTCTCTAGTCATTGCATAGGTCACATTAAAATATTGTTTGTACGAATCAATGATCTTTACTCTGTCCATGATGAATAGTACTCCATTTAAAAAACAAACGGTATTGAGTGTCACTTGTAGCGTACTTCTTAGGAATAGGCATAAAATAAGTTGACCAACCCAACACCGGATACGGGCGATAAGGCAAACCAGTTAGGCAGCTTATTTCGATAACAACCCTAAAACAAGCCAGTTTCGGTCAATATACCAGATTGACCGGCCATACGGCCGATGGCTGTCGAGCTATCCCTCTCCCCATGAAGAGGGTATTGTTAAGACCAATAATGTAGGTTGGTTTAGCGTAGAGCAACCCGACAAGTTGTTGAATTTGCTCGGTTACAGTGCGCCAAACCAACCTACGAAGAAACTCTTGTGACACCCCAAAGGGAGAAGGCGTTATATGACCTGCTACCCAAAGGCGGAGGATATACTGAGCCCTCATTTGAACTCTCTGTTAATAAATACAAACCAAAATGCAAGAAAATAAGGGCTATGTAGACGCCCAGTATTTGCATACAGCTGCCAAGCAGCTCGAACCCATAAAGCGTCGCAGCTATGAGTTAATGCGTATTTTCCCTGGGCAGACGATTCTGGACGTGGGTTGTGGGCCGGGTATTGACACCATAGAAATCGCACAGTTAGTAGGAAAAACTGGGCATGTCATCGGCATCGACAAGGACCCGGAAATGATTTCCAGAGCAAATGCGTATGCAGAAAGAATCAGTCTCAATGGCTATGTTAAACACCGCAGATCTGAGGCAGGTGCACTTAAATTTAAATCGGAGCATTTTGATGCCTGTCGCAGTGAACGACTGTTCATGCATTTGCTAGATCCCGAACAGGCTTTGAGTGAAATGATTCGAGTAACAAAACCCGGTGGCTGGATTGTTGTCGTCGATACTGACTGGGGTAGCCTCTCAATAGACACAACCGAAATAGAAGTCGAGCGTCGACTCGCCCGCTTCCGGGCAGAAAAGATTCTAAATAACGGTTATTCCGGTCGGCGATTGTATCGAATGTTTAGGGAACAGCAACTCAGGGAACTCTCTCTAGAAATTATCCCTTTACATGTACCAGATCTCACCTTGTGCCGATATCTGACAAGAATGGAGGAAGTCGAGCAGCAAGCGACTAAAAAGGGTATCATCACCTGCTCAGAACTAGAATATTGGCGCACCAACCTGGAACATACCAACATAGCCAGCTGCTTTTTTGCAAGCCTAAATATAGTCATTTCTGCTGGTTGTAAACCGTAATAATTATAATGAGACCCTACCGACGGGAATTGAGTTAGGAAACTATTTTTTGCCCTCCCGGCCAGAAGTAAGACAAGGATAAATCTAGTGAGGGCCTGGCCTAGAACAGCGTTAAAAACGATAAGCTGCCAGAATAGCTAGCATGTCCCAACGCTTTTCAGTTCCTTCCTGGTTCTCTAGCTGCGATAGCCAGCCCGTGCCGTCGATTAAATGGTATTCGGCGCGTAACATAAAGGTCGTAGTAACATCCCACCGAATACCAACAGCCCAATCCTTGGCAAAACGGATATGCGCGGGAATTCCCGTTGCCTCCTCAAATTCTTTTCCGTTACGATCATCCCTATTCCAAATAAGTTGGTCATAACGCAGCATTGCCTCCCATTGCGGATTTAATCGATAGGTCCCTTGAATGTAAAAACTCTCACCGGTAAAGCTTGATATGCCAAAACCCTGGAAATTAGAACGCCGCACCGCATATTCTCCAGTAAGACTCCACTTATCAGCGTTGTATTGAGCAGAAAACATCACTGGCTTGAATTCAAATTTTCCTGTTTCGGGCTCTGGATCCCCAGCCACGGGTACAAACTTGGCCTTCCAGCTTGCTGTCGATAGTGCAAGCCTAATTTTTCCCGCATCCTTTTCGTATACAAGACGCCCTACCCAGGATGTTTGACCAGTGAGGTCACCTGGCGCAGATCCAGTAATAACATTTACAAAATCCGGATCATCTACTCGAGGCCGAAACACATTAAACTGCAAGAAAAAATCCCCGAAATCAGTGCGGCGTTCCCCATATAACTGCCCCCCATCACCGGATAATGCGAACTGGCGATTGACATCGAAGTATACGGACTGAGGCAACAAGATACTGGGCCGGGTAAATGGCATATCCCGGGTATCGTTGTACAGGCCGAAGGGGTTTACGACCCGTCCCAGGCGTACCCCCCAGAGATTTTCGACATCGGATAAAAAACTGTAATCCACAAATCCATAGTCTATCCTCGGATCACCATCGTCAGTTTCTCCAGCCTTTCGCGAGACCACTTGCAGGGACAACTGCAGATCGGGCCGGGCCCGCCATGAACTATTGATACCCAACTCCCAAAAATCTACATCTCCATTACCCTTGGTATCCCCGAAGAAGTTATTCTTTGAAGTATTGAAGTATCCCAGCGAGGCAAAACCGTGAATCTGCACCGAATCCGGAAGTGCAAACTCGGTGTATCCTGGCTGGCAGGCGACCAGCGACAAGAGGAACACAAACCTCATCGCCATACCCCGGCAGTCCGTGGTATTCAGTATGTTGAACATCCTACCTGCAAGCCTCGATACTCATTGCGATTTAAGATCCAGAATCTGGACACTATTGTCGATCATCTCCTCAGTCAGATAGCCGATGGCGCCTGGAGTGGCCGCCACCATCTTTAGCATCTCCTGCTCCGAGTCGACCTTGGTGGGGGCCTGACCGGTTCCAGAATAAACCAATCTGTCCCAAAAATAACGTAACTGGTGAGGGAAGACATCAAGCTTTTGTTTTGTAAAGCTAACGTGTATCCTGGCCTCATCGTCCATCACAAATACTTGCACGGGGGTACCGTCCGGCCAACTGCGAAGCCGCATGCTGAAGATGGCACGAAGGGCATTCAGTCTGATCCCCTCAGAGGATAGGTTGGGATTAACGATGATCTCTTGGGCAATGGTGTACTGGGGAAGGCTTGAGAGCAGTAGGACTGGTAACAGAAAGATGCCTCTGCGCATAGGCCGGCAAAAGATCTGCTGCAGCACCTTATGTGAAATGACGGATCTAAGTAGCAATATAACAGAGGCTGTGAATGTTAAAGGACTTTTTTGCGGTACAGAAACGCCTGTCAAGTCATATTTCATTTTTATCTTCCAACCATTCTCGACCTATCGGCATCAAGGCTCGAGATACAGGGGCTATGCCTTTATAATATACTCGTCACCAATGGGTATAAACAGCGAATTGTCATAAATATGTAAGATAGTATATTCGTTCTTTGTACATCCCGGGAATTGATCAAGCTCAGAGTGATATTATCTGGCAAGATGCGGCATTATAACCATGACGACCACGGCAAGAAAAAAAATGGAATGGTGATGGTCGTGAGGACCACTGAGCAACCCAGAAAAGATAAGCGCACCAATTTACCAGACCGACAAGCACCAAATAAAACTATAACTATGCATTCTATTATTTTAGATTTCCTAATCCACGAGTATCTACACCTTTCATAACCTCGCGCTCCAAATGGCGTTGTTCTTCCTATTTATTGTGCTTCTTTTCTTCCATTAATCGCTGCTGCTCCATCCCCATCCTCATCTGTCAATGCACCACTGCGCATCGAAGAAGGGGCCCGTGGCATCATCTGGACCGCCACACTCCCGGAAGACGGACCTAATGGTGGATTCTTTCGGCACGGTGAGCCGATTGCGTGGTGACCCTTGCACTGCTGGAATGCCCCAGATTAACAACATTATTAGAGCATAAATCACACGTTAAATTTCCCTTGCAGATGGAAGATCTGTGAATATGCTATTGCTCATCCATGCAGTGATATTATGCGTGAGCATTTTATCTCCGACTATTTTCAAAGACCCGTCTCGAATGGCTTTTTTATAGGTGTTATCCCCCATCCAGATATCTGCCATGGTTTTAACGCTAGATGTAAAGTAAACATCAATGTCTTTCCCCGGATCTTTGACACAAAGATCAATTTCCTCACCTATAACTACCAGCCACCAGTCAGGGTAATTTTCTATATCGGTAAACTTGAACCGAATTACGGTTTCCTTGCCGACGAGTTTACTCGGAACGATGCTGCGTTTCAGGTACACCATCAGGAGCTCTACATCGTAGTCTTTTTCTGTCAGGTTAGATCGCGCCCAACACATACCCCATTCGCCTAGTCTGCGAATAATAGGTAATAACTCCTGACAGGATTCAGTTGGAAAATATTCATAACCGCGCTGGCCCGGTATTTTCTTCTTCAATACCAGACCATGCTCAGACAGTGCCTCCAGACGCCTAGAGAGAATGGTAGGCGAAATCAGGCTCAGCCCTCGCTGTAATTCATTAAAGCGGGAACCGCCCATAAGCAGCTCGCGGATAATCAGCAAGGTCCATTTTTCTCCAATAATTTCAGTAGCCTTAGCTATTGGGCAAAACTGGCCATACTCCATAAGTGGTAAATCTTCAGCAGGTCTTGAAAGTGTAGTTAGTTACTATATTTTGTGTAGTTAGATGCTACACAATTGAAAGTATTTTTCAAGGTGCCCCATGCCTATAGTTTACACATCGCAGCAACATTTGTTCTGCGGGCAATGACCAACAAAAGAGGTGCCACATGCAACCATTTAGACTCTATAACGCAGAAAACGCGCAACCACCAGCAGACAGTCTACTAACCGCCGTTGAAGACCAACTCGGCTTTATTCCGAATGTATTTGCAGTTATCGCGGGATCTTCACCCGCGTTAAAGGCATTTATCGAGCTTAACGGGCGGTTTGCAGAATCCGCATTCAACGCCACTTCTCGCGAAATCATACAAATAGCCGCAAGCGTGGAAAATCAGTGTAGCTACTGCGTAGCCGGTCACACGGCATTCGCTGAAATGCAACATGTATCAACTGAGGTCATTGATGCAATACGCAGCAACCAACCCATTGCAGACACCAAGCTTGAGGCGCTCAACCAGTTCACACGGTCACTGGTTCGTAACAGGGGCATGATTTCAGACAAGCAAGTCCAGCAATTCCTTAATGCCGGTTATACGCCAACACATGTGATTGATGTCATTCTCGGCATATGCGTCAAAACTTTCAGCAACCTCGCCAATAACGTGATTGGTATACCTCTGGATGACGAATTTGCCGAGCACGCATGGCAAACCGACATACATCATCAGGCTGCCTAAAAAACATCTAACCATTATACCCATGACGAATGAGTTTTCAGGACCCATAGCACGTCGCCTTTGCCGCATAGCCGCGTTAGAACACGAAAACCATAGAAAAAACTATGCCTTACGTATTCTGCCTTGCTCTGCGACAAACTCGACGCACTCTGCGCATCCGAAAACCCATCCGTCATGGGTATAAACAAAACAGGAGTAAAAAACGATGAGCATAGATATGAGCAAAGTTGAACAGTTTGCCGGGCAGGTCGTCTCCGATATTAGTGCCACTTTTTCAGGTGTGATGACCAATATCGGGCACAAGCTGGGGCTCTACAAAGCCATGGCTGGAACAGGCCCCATTACGTCGCAAAGCTTGGCTGACAAAACAGGCACATATGAACGTTATGTGCGCGAGTGGCTTAATAATCAGACAGCAGGTGGTTATGTCATCTATGACGCAGAGACAAACACTTATACGTTGCCTGATGAACACATCCCGGTGCTGGTTGATGATGAAAGCCCTGTCTTTCTTGTACCGGCACTGGATGTGGCCTCTTCCTTGTGGCTGGACGAAGATAAAGTCGCAGACGTTTTTCGCAGCGGTGAAGGCATCGCCTGGTCCGATCATCACCACCGCCTGTTCTGTGGCAGCGAAGCACTATTTCGCCCCGGTTACAAGGCCCATCTCACCACCAGTTGGATCAACTCACTCGACGGTGTTAAAGACAAGCTTAAAGCGGGCGCGAAGGTGGCCGATGTTGGATGTGGCCATGGAGCCTCCACCATCGTGATGGCCCAAGAGTACCCCAATTCTACATTCTATGGTTTCGACAGCCATAAAGATTCCGTCGAAATTGCACGGCAACGGGCAACTGAAGCAGGCCTGAAGGGTAACATTCATTTCAGCGTCGCCAAGGCGAAGGACTACACCGAAACGGATTTTAACCTGATCTGTTTCATGGACTGTTTACATGATATGGGCGACCCTGTGGGTGCAGCACAACATGCAAAACAATCCTTAAAATCTGGCGGAACCGTTATGTTGGTTGAGCCGGCTGCCGGAGATGCCGTGAATGACACCATCAATCCGGTAAGCCGTCTTTATTACGCAGCATCAACCGCAGTGTGTACACCCTGTTCACTATCGCAGGAAGTAGGACTCGCGCTGGGTG
Organism: Pseudomonadota bacterium; assembly: GCA_039714615.1. Classification (GTDB taxonomy): domain Bacteria; phylum Pseudomonadota; class Gammaproteobacteria; order JAAEPA01; family JAAEPA01; genus JAAEPA01. The sequence goes on from JBDLIZ010000001.1 coordinate 15,353, forward strand.
CTCAAGCTGGCGAAAAGCGCTTATCCGATGTAATGAGGGACGCTGGATTCAATAATATCCGGCGCGCGGCAGAGACTCCGTTTAACATAGTACTCGAAGCAAGAATAAATTGAGCAGCACTTGAACACGTATGCGCCCTACGGGGCGCATCTTTGTGAGAACTATTTTATGTGAGTACATTTCTCTAGGAGCCTGTCGGACTTAGGACTAGTGCGGAAAAACCGGATTTGGAATGTCTAAAATACGCTGATTCTCAGCCATTTGAGTATTTACTTCGAAGGACTACAGAAATTTCCAGGTTCAGTATGAATCACAATAATCTGTATTCAGTCCCGCATTATCGTAAATGAATTGGATTACTATCCCCCTCACTCGTCATACATCTGCTTCCCCAGATCTTCGCGTGTTTTATCAATCTCGGTATTCCGGCGGTCCGTCCAAACAGATTTGCGTTGGTCGATGCGTTGCTCTCTAGCCTTTTTCTTCAGGGGAATCGTACGCTCACCGAACAGCACTTGTTTCAGAAAACGAAAACTGAATTGCAGTAATTTGTCCTCATCAGCGGTCAGTTCATTCAATAAACTTTTATCTAGATCGAAGATATCAGTGAATCCTTTGCTCTGAATAAACTCCCTGAAACTGTCCATGTCATAACTGCACATGTCGAAAAGCTGCAGGCTGCGCTCCGATGGTCTGCCTACGGTGGGTCCGCTGGTGCGTTTCTTGATGACGATATCACGCCATTCACGGTTCATCTCATCATATACGTCAACACCCTGCCCGCTGCGGTATTGGCCTACAGTCTGCGTGACCGGCTGGTTATGACCCAGGCAGTGGTCCTCTTTGACGCTAAAATAGACATCTTCAACCTGGGCACTTTCTGTTTTGCGCACACCCATGTTACCCAGTGCATAATAACGGCAGGCGGTAGGTCGATCCTCATAAACACCACACCCCTGCTCGGTCAGGTGGATACATTGCGAAGTTCCGGGCTTGGTAACCATTTTCAGCCCCGGCATGCCGTGGGCATCCATCTCGAAGGGCATCGTATAACGGGCAACGTATTCCTTGGAGTCCATCTTTAAACGCCGCTTCAGGCGCAGGATGTCATAGGGTGTGATAAGGATGTCTATATTTTTGCAACAGGCATTGAAGCAGGCGATACCCTTGTGACAATTGAATTGAAACTCGCTGTCAAGGGTCAATTCAACGGGTTTTACCGGGCTCTCAAAAGGAATATTTTGTTTGATATCATTTGGATCCATGGATGGAACTCCTCCCGGTCATAGCGCCGGATACAATAGAGCCCATTGGTATTTTCCGATCGTCGCTACCGGTAACTTCAACAGACCCAAAATAAAAAGGCCGGGCACCCGAAGGTGACCGGCCTTCTAAATCAGTCGCCTAGGAGTCTATCGGACTTAGGCGGTCGTAGCGAGGGAAAGACGGTCTGAGGCAGATTTCTCGATCGTTTGATGCCAACCCTCCCTGGTTGGCCCTCGTTGAGCAGCCAGAGGCTGTCCAAATCCGCTCCCGGCGGATTTGTGAGGCGAATAGCCGTAGCGTGTAACGAAAAGGATCGATAAATCTGTTCAAATCCGGCTTTTCCGCAGTAGACCGTCCTAAGTCCGACAGGCTCCTAGACCTGTTTAGACAGCTGAACCGGGCCGCGACATGGCCTCGGGCTCATCATCGGCTGGTTTGATGAGTTGCACGTAAGGCACCTTTTTCAGACTCCACTCCCCAGTCTTAGCGTCGTAGGTGGAATTGACGAAGCACTTCCAGTTCTCATCGTCGATCCGCAAGAAGTCCGCACGGTAGTAATAGCCGGGATAGCGGCTCTCCTCGCGGAACTGGATGTGTTTCATGTGGGCCTCGGCGGCCAACATACGGTGATAGTTCTCCCAAGCCCGCAGCAACTCGTGCAAATCCTTGGCACGCAACTTGGCACCGTCCTCCTTGAGCATCCCCAGCTTGCGCTCAGCCACCTTGAGCATGGCGGCATTGGTCTGGTACATGGTAGATACACCCGCCACGTATTCGTCCATGATCTTCTGCAGACGGAACTGATACATCTTCGGGGTGATGTAATGCGGGTTCACATCAATGGCCGTGGTGTAGTCCTTGTGCTCCAGGAAGGTCTTCACCGGTTGGTAGATTTCCTCTACCAGGTCTTCCACCGAACGCTCCAATTCCGGCTGCCAATCCTTGTTGTCTATGACAAACTTGACCATGGACTTGGCGGCCATACGCCCTTCTGCATGAGAGCCGGATGAGAACTTGTGGCCGGAAGCGCCGACGCCGTCACCCCCCGTGAACAAACCTTTGACGGTGCTCATGCGGTTATAACCCCAGTGATAATGATCCGGGGTACCGGGGATGTCCTCGGGACCCGAGCACCAGATACCGGCACAACCGGCATGGGAGCCGAGCAGGTAGGGTTCGGTGGGCATCAGCTCGGACATCTCCTTGTCGGGTTCGATGTTCTCGCCGGCCCACACACCACATTGACCGATGGTCATGTCCAGGAAGTCTTCCCAGGCCTCGGCTTCGAGATGTTTGATCTCTTTCGGGGTCATGTTTTCCGCCAGCTTGGCCATGGCGGTAGGCGTGTCCATGAAGATCGGCCCGCGGCCTTCCTTCATCTCTTTCATCATCAGATGGTTACGCAGACAAGTCCCCATTTTGAAACCAACGGCATAGGAATCGTAACCAAAATTCTTCAGGTCTTCGTAGTTCTTCTCCTGATAATCCTCACCAAAGGCATTCATGGCCTTGGCCTTGAAGAGCAGGAACCAGGCACCGACCGGACCATAGCCATCCTTGAAACGGGCGGGAACGAACCGGTTCTCCATGAGGGTCAATTCAGCACCGGCCTCAGCGGCCATGGAATAGGTGGAACCTGCATTCCATACCGGATACCAGGCACGGCCCGTACCCTCACCCACTGAACGTGGACGGAACACATTGACGGCACCGCCGCAAACCAGCAGACAGGCCTTGAACTTGTAGATAAAGACCTTGTCTTCGCGAACGCTGAATCCGGCTGCTCCGGCGACCCGGTTGGGATCGTTTTTGTCGTTGATCAGACGCACGATGAACACCCGTTCCTGGATATTCTCGGTACCCAGGGCCTTCTTGGCGGCCTCGGCGACGATCCACTTATAAGACTCACCGTTGATCATGATCTGCCAGCGGCCGGAACGCACCGGTTTACCGCCTTCGGGCAAGGTCTTGCCCTCGTCACCGGGCTGTTTCCAAATGGGCAGTCCCCATTTTTCAAAGTTATGCACAGAATCATCCACATGGCGTCCCGTGTCATAGACCAGATCCTCGCGGGTAATGCCCATCAAGTCACCGCGTACATAGCGCACATAGTCCGCCGGATCGTTTTCACCCATATAGGTGTTGATCGCAGACAGCCCCTGAGCGACTGCACCGGAGCGGTCCATGGCGGCCTTGTCCACCAGCTTGACCTTGATATCTACTCCCTGCTCTTTGGCCTTTTCGACCCAAGGCATGATCTCGAATGCACAACCACAGGCGGCCATGCCACCACCAATCATGAGGATATCGACCTCTTCCTCGATAACCTCTGGATTGCCAAAACCGAATTCTTCACTCATTACTTCATTTCCTCACTGTGGCGCGCCTCGAACCCGGCGAGACCTGTGCGCCATTTAACTACTTTATTAATTTAACTTTTTAAGCCAATTAAAGTTATTTAACTTGCCACCAGCTGGCTCATGTCGCAGCTGTGGGTACCCTTGGTAAATAAGGTGCCGTGATCAGCGAGCTCGTCTATATTCGCCTCGTTTTCGCCACCATAGGGATCGGCTGATCCTTCCGGAGTGGTACGAATCGGGAATTTGAAGCGCTTCATTTTGCCGTTGCGGAACTTGATGGTCCACATGATCGAATCAGTACCACGCAGTGGTTGAACAGAGCCACCCATCGGTACGACATCGGCATAATGACGGCATTCGATGGCTTGCTGGGGACAGATTTTCACGCAAGAATAGCACTCCCAGCACTGTTCCGGTTCCTGATTGTAGGCCCTCATGGCGTGACCCGTCTCGGAACCATCTTTGTCGAGCATCATCAGGTCATGGGGGCAGATGTACATGCAAGCGGTCTTGTCTTGACCCTTACAGCCATCGCACTTATCGGTACGTACAAAAGTAGGCATTAATGTTGTTCCTCTCTTTGGTTTATCTATGAGCCTGCTGGAAGGTCCGGCTGAAAGATTGTCCGGTCATTTGGGAGTGATCAACCGGATATTCCGGGATACGGCCGCCAGGGACCCACGCAAGTTTGGCCGCGCCAACAAAGACGCGAGCCGAAAACATATGTTAATAATGCTTGACATCCTAGTCTCTACCCACGATGAGATGAAAAACTTCATGCGGCACGCATGGATGGAGCATCGAACTCCTCAGCCATTAATACGGCACCTAAAAACGGCCTGTTTAAATTACACAGTCAGAACGCTAACCCTATAGCGTTTCAAGAAAAATTCCAAATAGTTATAACTTTAGTCCGCATAAACAAGCTTTATAATTTTCATTAATGCTTAGCACCTGCCCGGACAAGACTCCATTCAAGAAAAAATCGATTTGCCTTATTTCTATATGGGTATAGCCGATAGAGATCGCCAGCGGTTAGATTAGGTATTGTGTTTGAATCAATACCCCCTCGAAGACAACGCTCGCAACAGGGTACACCCTATTTCTCACAGTAGTTTGTTTGGCAATATTAGATTCCAATGATGACAAGACCCGCTATTCGTGAAATCCGCATCAATCCCATCGTCCCGTCTGAATCGGTCTTGATATCGACCGCACGCGGGATGCGCCCGCGAAAGGATGAACAACCGATCACCCGCGACACCCGCAGACAGGTCGAATCCTGTCCGTTTTGCAGGGGTAATGAATCCAAGACCCCCCCTACCATCACGGCCTTCCCCAGCGAGCAGGCGTGGGAGATCCGGATAGTGGAAAATCTATTCCCCGTGCTCGGAGATGAAGATAAAGGTGCCGGCTTGAACTTCGGTCTACAGCAGGTCATCGATGGCTATGGCCGTCACGAAGTCATCATCGACCATTACCAACACGGTATCGCGGTCCACGAGATGAGCGAGTCGCATCTGCAGCATCTATTTGGTGTCTACCGCCAGCGCATGGAGGCCCTGTATGTCTCCGATAACCGTTTGCGTTATGTGCTGATATTCAAGAACTTCGGCCCTGCGGCGGGTGCCAGCATTCCCCATACCCATAGCCAGATCATCGCCATGCCTGTGGTACCGGAAAACGTCATCAACGAACTCGAATACAGCAGGCAGTATTATCGCAAGCACCACCAATGTATTTTCTGCTCCCTGATCGATGAGGCCCTGACCTTCGAGGCCACTATTTACGATCGCCAGTCCGGCGAGATCCGGCGCAAGATCAACGTAGGACAATATGTCATCGAACGTGGCAAACGCTTTGTCGCCATCAAACCCTTCGCCAGCCGTTTCGAATAGGAAGTACATATCCTGCCCTTGACCCATCACAGTGATTTTCTAACGATCAGCGAAGAAGACCGGGCCGACCTGGCGCGCATCATGAAACGCACTATGACCCGTTTGGAAAGAGTGATCGGTGGCGCACAATACAATTTCTTCCTGCACACCATTCCCAGAGGTGGTGGATATGAAGATTGCCACCCTAGCTACCACTGGCAACTGGAAATCTGCCCGCGCACCAGCATCCCTACGGGATTTGAACTCGGATCGGGGCTATTCGTCAGCACCATAAGCCCCGAGGATGCCGCAGCAAAGCTGCGAGCGGTAGAGTTGGATTGAGTGCACCTCTAATTAAGCAGACATCGCGGCTGCGGCACCACCTTTCTTGTGTAACAGGCAGCAATCCATCTAGCGCTTACATTTGGTCTGGGCACTGTGCAGACCTAATGTAAGCACTAGACAGGTTACATCCCTTAAGTATCCTTTAGTTCTTCGTGCCATCCCCGGTCGAGGCCAAATTCGAAGGTGTGCATCTTAAAACCCTCGGGAAAGGCCTTTTCCAAACGTTCGACAAAGGCCTTATACACCTCCGCCTTATGCTGCTGCACATTGTAGTCACGGGTGCCGGTATCGACACCCCGGATTTCGAGTTCCATCTTGAATTCAATCTCCGGTGCGATCTGTACTCGAATCATTTCTTTCTCCAAATTGTGCTGATCATTGAGACCGGAATTAAGGGCAGCGTCTCTCCTGCCCGAGGTGAGGAGGGGATCTCCCCCTCACCCCTGGCGACCCGGCCACCAAATGAGCTAATCAATCTAAAGCAATGGAACCATCATCAAGGCCACGATATTCATGATCTTGATCAATGGATTGATCGCCGGACCCGCCGTATCCTTGTAGGGGTCGCCCACGGTGTCGCCGGTCACCGAGGCCTTGTGGGCCTCTGAACCCTTGCCCCCGTGATTATCATCCTCAATAAACTTTTTGGCATTGTCCCATGCCCCACCACCGGTAGTCATGGATATGGCGACGAACAGACCCGTGACGATAGAGCCGAGCAGTAACCCGCCCAAGGCCTGGGGACCCAAGATCAATCCTACCACCACCGGAACCAATACCGGCAACAGCGATGGAATAATCATCTCTTTGATCGCCGACCGAGTAAGCAAATCCACGGCGGTGGAATAGTCCGGCTGCTCGGTCCCGTCCATGATCCCCGGTTTCTCTCTGAACTGTCGGCGCACCTCTTCGACCACCGATCCGGCGGCCCGACCCACGGCCTCCATGGCCATGGCCCCAAACATATAAGGCACCAAGCCCCCGAGAAACAGGCCGACGATTACCAGGTGATTGGATAGATCGAAAGTCAACACCGAACCGGTGTGCGCACTAAGTTCCCGGGTGTAATCCGAAAACAATACCAGGGCCGCAAGGGCGGCCGAACCGATAGCATAACCCTTGGTGACCGCCTTGGTAGTATTGCCCACGGCATCGAGGGCGTCGGTGGTATTACGTACGCTGGAATCAAGGTTTGCCATCTCTGCAATCCCACCGGCGTTATCAGTAATGGGTCCATAGGCATCCAAGGCCACGATGATGCCCGTCAGGGAGAGCATGGAGGTCGCGGCGATGGCGATACCATACAGTTCCGCAAAATAATAGGCCGCCAGGATCCCGATCACCACGGTAATTACCGGCGCCGCGGTGGAGCGCATCGACAGCGCCAGACCCGCAATAATGTTGGTGGCATGCCCCGTGGTGGAGGCCGCGGCCACCTGGCGTACGGGTTTAAAATCGGTAGACGTATAGACCTCGGTGATGACCACCAGGGCCCCGGTCACCGCCAAGCCCACCAGGGCAGCGGCATAGATCTGCAGTACGCTGTATTGGGGGTTGTCACCCATCAACCATAGAGTGGCGGGGTAAAACAGAAGGGCGGACAATACCCCTGATACGATCACCCCTCGGTATAGTGCATTCATTACGTTGCCACCGGGATGAACCTTGCCACCCTCGCGAATGTAAACAAAGAAGGTGCCGATGATGGCCGAAATGATAGACAAGCCGCCCAAGGCCAGCGGATAAAGCACCGCACCCTCCTCCGAAAAGCTGGCCGCCGCCAGGATCATGGTGGCGATGATGGTTACCGCATAGGTCTCGAACAGATCGGCGGCCATCCCCGCACAGTCACCGACATTATCGCCGACATTATCCGCGATGACCGCAGGGTTGCGTGGATCGTCTTCCGGGATACCTGCCTCTACCTTACCCACCAGGTCAGCGCCTACATCCGCACCTTTGGTGAAGATGCCCCCGCCCAGACGGGCAAAGATGGAAATCAGCGATCCGCCGAAGGCCAAACCGACCAATGGCGCGAGTTCCACACTCGCCCCTTCGGCCGCCATATACACCAAAACACTGTAAAAACCGGCCACTCCGAGTAACCCGAGACCGACCACCAGCATTCCGGTCACGGCCCCACCTCGGAAGGAGGTCTGCAGACCTGCATTGAGGCCCTGTCTAGCCGCTTCGGTGGTACGAGAGTTAGTACGCACGGAGATATGCATACCGATAAAACCGGTTAGCCCCGAAAGTATTGCGCCCACGGCAAAACCAATCGCCGTCAGCATACCCAGGGCGAACAAAATAATGACGAACAGGACGATGCCGACCATCCCTATGGTGATGTACTGGCGCTTAAGATAAGCCAAGGCGCCCTCCTGAATGGCGCCCGCAATACGCATCATTTCCTCGCTACCAGAGGGTAGAGCAAATATTTTATAGCTAGTGAATACGCCAAACACGATGGCGCCTAGCGCACACAGCAAAGCAAAGATCAATACAATGGACATAACATCCCCTTTTTATTCCCGAACGCTAATAAATCGTTATTCTGTTGGTCATCCGCCAAGATCATGAAATTCTAATATATAGGCATGAGAGCGTCTGTATATCCTCCTGTATATACTTAAAACTCAGCGTTTCTCAGCAGGGCGAAGAACCTCGCTACGCACTTCCTCGCGCCCCAAAATCACAGCGCCATGACATCACCCGTCCGTGAAGAATACAGACGATTAAGCGCCTTTGAATTTAGTACCCGGCGCGAAACCAAATATATTTTCTAGGTCGAGCTCCCGGATTAACGCATCCACGGTCTGCTGACCATGCTCGCGTTGAACCTCGGCCAAGATAAGACGAGCCCCGTTACGGGTATACATACTGGCCACCTGAGCCTGATTGGTGAGAAGTTCACGTGCCTTATCAACTGTCATGAGATCATCCTGAGTTATCGGTCAGAGCCCCATATTTTTACCCATGATGAATGAGTTTTCAGGACACATAGCCCATCGCCTTTGCCGCATAGCTGCGTTAGAACACGAAAACCATAGATATAACTATGCCTTACGTATTCTGCCTTGCTCTGTGACAAATCCGACGCACTCTGCACACCCGAAAACCCATCCGTCATGGGTATAACGGCACCGGACACATCTTTCAAAACGCGAACCCGAGAAAACCGGGCTCGTGCATTCGTAAACACGACCATACCGATTAGAATTCGCAACACCCATACCCATGACGGATGGGTATAACCCCTCGCTATATATTCAATTTAAACTCAGTATTCAGCTTCTTAGCCACAGGCGCGTTTTTCAGGGTTACATATTGTGGCAAGCCGTTTTTATAGGGCGGATAGTCCTCACCCTTGATCAGTGGCTGCAGATAGTTGCGGCAACGCTTGGTGATACCGAAACCATCCTTGCTGATGAAATTGCGGGGCATCATTTTTTCCACATTGGCCACCTTGGAGAGCTTGGTGCTGCCGATCTTCCAACGATAGGGCTTATTAGAGGTGCGCACGATGGTCGCCATGACGGCATTGTTACCTTTCAAGGCCAATTCCACGGCGGCCTTTCCCACCGCATAGGCCTGGTCCACATCGGTCTTGGAGGCGATATGGCGCGCGGCACGCTGCAGATAATCGGCCACCGCCCAATGGTATTTATGTCCTAACTTGCCCTTGACGAGTTCTGCGATCACCGGGGCAACACCGCCCAACTGCGCGTGCCCGAAGGCATCCCGGCTGCCCGCCTCGGCCAAAAATATCCCTTCGGCATTGCGTACGCCTTCGGAGACCACGATCGCGCAATAACCATAGTTATTTACGGCATTCTGAACCTTGACCATAAAGGCCTGTTCATCGAACACAATCTCCGGAAACAGGATGATATGCGGAGCATCGCCCGGCGCTTCCGCTGCCAGCCCGCCGGCGGCGGCGATCCACCCGGCATGACGCCCCATGACCTCAAGGACGAAGATCTTGGTCGAGGTCTTGGCCATCGAGGCAACATCGAAGGCCGCTTCGCGGATGGATACCGCCACATACTTTGCCACCGACCCGAAACCGGGAGAGTTGTCGGTAACCGGTAAATCGTTATCGACGGTCTTCGGGACGCCGACACAGGTCATGGGATAGCCCATTTTCTGGCCCAGTTGTGAGACCTTGTGAGCGGTATCCTGCGAATCACCCCCGCCATTGTAAAAGAAATAACCGATATTATGGGCCTTGAAAACCTCGATCAGGCGCTCGTACTCGGCCTTGTTCTCCTCAAGCCCCTTGAGTTTGTAACGACATGAGCCGAAGGCCCCGGATGGCGTATGACGTAAAGCGGCGATGGCGCGGGCCGATTCCTTGCTGGTGTCGATCAGGTCTTCGGTAAGCGCGCCGATAATGCCATTGCGCCCCGCGTAGACCTTGCCGATCTTGTCTTTGTGCTTACGCGCGGTTTCGATCACACCGCAGGCGGAGGCATTGATGACGGCCGTGACACCGCCGGACTGGGCATAAAACGCATTCATTTTCTTTGTCATTAAATCTCCCCTCGAATCAACGGATCTATAAAAAGCTGGCTGGTTAAATAATAATTGGCTGCAAAGGCCTGACTAGATATTCAGTGAATTGATGAGCGAGGTTCGTGATCCGGAATCAGGAATCAGGAATCAGGAAATGCGCCACTGCGGACACTGTCATAATCAGCTTGCGACTGAAGCAGGGTAACCACACATTCAGCAATGTTATCAAATTCATCAACCCCGGTACCCAGCTGCTGCTCAAGGTCGTCCTGGTAGAAAAACTGGCTACGATAACGCCCTTCGTCGACCTTGATCACGACGAAATTACAGGCCTTGACTGACCAGAACACGGCGGGACAACTGGCAAGCGACTTATCACCTGGTTGCAGAAACAACTCCACATCGGCAAGGTGCAGCTCTGTTATACTCTTACCCCACCGCTCGTCCACGGCGGTCTGAATCGACCATTGCTCAGTGTCTGTAAAATCGGGTATGGTGCCCATCGTTTCCTTGGTCTTCAGCGGGTTTGTCGGAACATGGGCAGAATACCGTCTGAATGCTCAGGCTACAAGCAATGATTGGCTAGAAGTCATTGAAAGTTCATAAATTTTCTGTATTGGGTTATCAATTCTCGCAAGTAGGCCATGGCCGAAGAGTATGGCAGAATGGACCTGAAAAACTATCTCAAAAGAGGATTTAAGCATGCGCGTCATTCTTCTAGGAGGACCCGGTGCCGGCAAGGGCACCCAGGCAAATCACATCAAAGAAAAATACAATATCCCGCAGATTTCTACAGGAGACATGCTGCGGGGGGCCGTAAAAGAAGGCACGCCATTGGGTCTCGCAGCCAAGAAGGTCATGGACGCCGGTGGTTTAGTGTCAGACGAGATCATCTTAGGGCTGGTCAAGGAAAGAATAACCCAGCCCGATTGCAGCAACGGTTTTTTATTCGACGGATTTCCCCGCACCATCGCCCAGGCCGAGGCGCTGAAGGATCAGGGGGTCCAGATCGACGCCGTGGTAGAGATCAATGTAGACGACGACGAAATCATCAAGCGGATGAGTGGGCGCCGTGTCCACTTGGCCTCAGGACGCACCTACCACCTGGTATTCAATCCCCCCAAACAGGAAGGCAAAGACGACGTCACCGGTGAAGATCTCATCCAGCGCGGCGACGACCAAGAAGAAACCGTGCGCAAACGGCTCACGGTCTATCACGATCAGACCGAACCACTGATTGTTTACTACTCCAAATGGGCGGCCAAAGGCAAGAAAAAGTCACCGAAATACATTAAAATCAATGGCATCGGTAAGGTCGAAGAGATCCGCGACAATATCTTTGCGGCATTGGGATAATTGAATCATCAAGAAAAAAATCACCCAATATACTCAACAGAGTACTACTCGCACGTGCCACCAGGGACGGTGGCAACCTAAGGAATGCTACCAAAATAACTTCCCTATCTGACTTGCCTTATCGCTCGTATTCGGCGTTGTGACAACAGTGACATAGCTGGAGCTATGCGCCTGTTGTCACGCCTTGAATACAAACGATCATCCGGCGCCAGTTAGGGAATTTATTTCGTTCGCATTCCTTAGGTGAGTTATTGTCACGCTTGAAACAATAGCGCATCATGCCCGCGGCGCCCCAACCTCCAATGTTGACGATCTTTCCCGCCCCCTATAGCTAGAGCCCTTTCGACTCATTGGCAATGGTAAAGATAAAACCTGCATTCTGATCGGTTCCCTTGAGCTAACTCGGATGATCTCACTTGCCACCTCCGCCGATACCATGCGATGCCTTGGGATTGAGAACGATCTGGTTCTTTTGCGGTAGGAAAGACATCGGATCATGTGCTTTACCGTTTTCCTGCACCTCAAAGTGGAGGTGTGGACCGGTACTGCGCCCACTCGACCCGACCTTTGCAATCTGCTGTCCACGTTGGACTTTTTGGTTTGCTTTGACGTAGATTCTGTTCAGGTGGGCATACAGTGTATGGTAGCTCTTTGAGTGCCGGACAATGACTACTTTTCCATAACCATTTTGGATGCCGCTAAAAACCACCACGCCGGAATACGCGGCTCGGACCGGTGTCCCGCGCGGGGCCGCGATATCAATACCATAATGACACTCGCCACGGCGTGGGCCAAAGAGCGAGGTCATTCGTCCCTGATTGATCGGCCATTTCAGGTCGACACTCTGTGTCTCGCGGCGTGCCCGGGGAAGCTTGATACGCTGCCCAATCGATATCCGATTGGGATTCGCAATGCCATTCAGGCAGGCCAAATGTTGATACGAAATACCATTTGACTTAGCGATAACCGACAGTGTCTCGCCTGCCCGAACCTCATGGAACCGCATCTCGGCACTTGCACATGCGATGCAACTGATCAAGTACATTAGTATACCCGCGGTAACGCGACGAGATTGTAGGATACCAAAAAGCAGTCTACTCCCTTCATTATTCACCAAGTCTGCGGCATCCGAGGACTGCACACAATTAGAATTCTCCGTGGTCCAGGTGGCGGAAGCTTGATCCGCGTAATCTGAATTCTTGGCAAACTCATACGACGGGTTTTTCTTTACCCGAGGGTGATTGATAAAGACCATGATCCCCCCTGACCTTAGATTGTAGTTGTCTGTAACGGCTTTTTCATAAAAATGGAGCGCATGAATAGCCATGTTAGCAATCGAATAATAACTAAAACTTGCTTTTTAATAAACCGGCAAATGTTCGCCGCAGTGACCGTGCTAACACGTTTCCTCAATAATAGAAAAAGTAAGTTCTCCTGATCTACAAGTAAGCCTATCAAAAAAAAGCTTATAATACCTTGACGGAATTCCCTAAACGGGACCGATCAGAATGCAGGTTTTATCTTTACCATTGTAAATGAGTCGAAAGGGCTAGCCCTTTCGACCGCGTATTAAAGTGTAAAGCACAATGATCGGTCTCCATATTTTGATTTTCGAGAGAGCAAATATCGTTATACGGACCAAGTGCTTTGCTATGTGAGTGAGATCGCTTGCAGAATCTAGATTCTAAAGCGATCATAGGGTTATCTGACGGTTACTGTGAAATATACAGTGAGAGAATAACCATGATCAAAGAACCCTCCTTCACCATCGGCATAGAAGAAGAATATCTGCTGGTCGATCGTAAATCCCGCGACCTGATCCAGGATGCCCCTTTGGATATGCTGCCAAAATGCGAAAAGCTGCTCAAGGGACAGGTTACCCCGGAGTTCCTGCAATGCCAGATCGAGGTCGGGACCCGGGTGTGCAAGACCCTGGGTGAAGCCCGTCAGGACCTGGCCCACCTGCGTCGCACCGTGGCCCAGGTCGCCGAAGGTTTCGGTCTGGGCCTGATCGCCGCCTCCACCCACCCCTTCGCCAGTTGGACCGAACAGAAACGCACCCCCAAGGACCGCTATGCCACTATCGCCCGGGATATGCAAGCCGTGGTGCGCCGCCTGATGATCGGCGGCATGCACGTCCATGTAGGGATTGAGGATCAGGACCTGCGCATCGATCTGATGAATCAGGTGAGTTATGTACTGCCTCATCTGCTTGCCCTGAGCACCTCATCCCCTTTCTGGGTCGGTGAGGTCACCGGGCTAAAATCCTATCGTATCGCGGTATGGAACGAGATGCCGCGTACTGGACTGCCGGAACAGTTTGGAAGTTTTGGTGTCTATCAGCACCACATCGATGTCCTGATCCAGGCTGGAGTGATCGAGGACGCGACCCAGGTCTGGTGGGATGTCCGTCCCAGCGCCCGTTTCCCGACCCTGGAGATGCGTATCGCCGATGTGTGTACGCGGCTGGAGGATACCCTCTGTATCGCCGCCATCTACCTGTGCTGGCTACGCATGCTCTATCGATTGCGCATCGCCAATCAGCGTTGGCGCAAATACGCGCCGATGCTGATCAAAGAGAACCGCTGGCGTGCCCAGCGCTATGGACTGGATAAGGGACTGATCGACTTCGGCCGCGGACGCATTGTCCCTTATCCCGACTTGTTAGAGGAAATCATTGCGATGGTGGGCGAGGACGCAGAACACCTAGGCTGCGTCAAGGAACTGGAGCACGCGCGTAAGATTCTGACTGAAGGGACCAGTGCCCACCATCAACTCAGGGTATATTACCAGGCCCTGGACCAGGGTGCTAACCAACAGGAGGCCTTGATTGCAGTGGTAGACATGTTGATGAAAGATACATTGCATGGGGTAACGGGTTAATTGAAATTGAAGTAAACCACCAGCTATGCCGGTGAAACTTGAATAGGCTCTGCCATTATACCGCGAGGGTTGGTGAACGTACACGTGCTCGTGCTCGTGAACGAAGGGAATAACACATGCTGGATTATAAAAGATTAGATGCTCATCAATGCGCCATGCTAACGAAAATGTGCTGATCGGCCGAGTAATATCGAGCACGTTCACGAGCACGTGTACGAGCACGGGATCAATAGCCCCGACCGGGGCCTTCCCCAAGCCACCCGCTATGTGGGTGGTTGGTGATTGGCTCGGCTTTAGTCTACAGGCCCGTATGTAAAGCAAGGCATAATCAGTCGCTATTCTATACCCATGGATGTTCTTATCGCCCTCGCAGTACTCGCCTTCCTGCTCTGGTTCTGGGTAGACAGTATGCATGCCCGTGAAGAGGCCCTGCGGCGCTGTGCAATACTGTGCCGGGAAATGGATGTGCAGCTACTCGATCAGACGGTGCGGGTGGCACGATTACGCCTGGCCAGAGACCATCGCGGTCGGATTCGAGTACGCCGTTTTTATGTCTATGAATTCAGTACCGATGGGGTAAACCGCTGGCATGGCATCGCCATACTGCTTGGACAACGGCTGGAATATCTGCACATGGAGCATCCGGACGGCCCGATCATCCAAGACACAAAATCCTAGGGGCCTGTCCGAGGGTTTTGCACGATTTGCATGCATATACCGGTCTTAGCACTCGAATTCAATCGCTAGGAAATAAATATTAGCGGCCCATCACCACCAAGTTGTGCGGAACATGACATTGAACATCAAAAAGGTCCTACTTGCGGCACTTATCCTCAGCCTGATCTATTTATTCTTCGCCTTCGATCTGGGCCAGTATCTGAACCTGCAATATCTAAAGTCCCAGCAGCAGGTCATGGAAGGTTATTATCACGCCCAGCCGGCGCAGACCCTGATCACCTACTTTGCCATCTATGTAGCGGTAACGGGCCTATCGCTACCTGGGGCAACCCTGTTGACGTTGATGGGTGGGGCGATATTCGGTCTATTCTGGGGATTGATAGTCGTCTCTTTCGCATCCAGTCTTGGGGCCACCCTGGCGTTCCTGGTGTCACGGTTTGTATTTCGTGACCTGGTTCAGAAAAGGTTTGGCGACAGCCTAGAGGCCATCAACCGAGGGATAGAGAAAGACGGTGCCTTTTACTTGTTCACGTTGAGGCTGGTCCCAGCATTCCCATTCTTTATCATCAATCTGGCCATGGGCCTGACGCCGATACGGACCCTGACCTTTTATCTCGTCAGCCAGGTAGGCATGTTCGCCGGCACCCTGATTTACGTCAATGCCGGCACCCAACTTGCCGGGCTAGAGTCGTTGCATGGAATACTCTCTCCGGGCCTGATCATCTCCTTCGTACTACTGGGGATCTTTCCATTGATCGCCAAGAAGCTCAGTGAAGCGATTCAGGCCCGCCGGATATTCCGAGGCTATACCAAACCCAAGGCCTTTGACGCCAACCTGGTGGTGATCGGGGCCGGCTCCGCCGGGTTGGTAAGCGCCTACATCGCCGCAGCCGTAAAGGCCAAGGTCATTCTCATCGAGAAACATAAAATGGGCGGTGACTGCCTGAATACCGGCTGCGTACCCTCCAAGGCATTGATCCGTTCGGCAAAATACCTCAACCTGGTTGATCGCGCCCGAGAGTTCGGTTTCAAAACAGCACAGGTAGATTTCGACTTCAGTGAGGTGATGGAACGGGTCCAGCGGGTGATCAAGAAGGTAGAACCCCATGACTCGGTAGAACGCTATACCAAGCTTGGCGTGGAATGCCTGCAGGGCGAGGCCAGGATCACATCGCCCTACACCGTCGAGGTCAACGGTCGGACACTGTGCACCCGCAGCATCATCATCGCCGCGGGGGCCAGGCCTTTCGTTCCCCCGATCGAAGGCATCGAAGACATGGCGTATTGGACCTCGGACAATCTTTGGCAGATACGCCAACGACCCGATCGTCTAGTCGTGCTCGGTGGCGGCCCCATCGGTTGCGAGCTCGCACAGGCCTTTGCTCGCTTTGGTGTCCGAGTCACTCAGGTGGAGATGCTGCCCCGGATCATGATCCGTGAAGACCCGGAGATCTCAGCGATGATCATGGAACGTTTTCGCGGCGAGGGGATCGAGGTACGGGTCGAGCATGAAGCCAAACGTTTTATGGTCGAAAACGCTCAGAAGGTCTTGATATGCGATCATAAAGGCGCAGAGGTGCGCATCGAATTCGACCAACTATTGGTGGCCGTGGGCCGAATCGCAAACACCGAGGGCTATGGCCTGGAAAATCTTGGCATCGGTCTGACATCAAGACATACCGTCGAGGTCAATGAATATCTACAAACCCGATTTCCCAATATCTATGCATGTGGCGATGTGGCCGGTCCTTACCAGTTCACCCACACCGCCGCCCATCAAGCCTGGTATGCAGCGGTCAATGCATTGTTCGGCAGCTTCAGAAAATACCAGGCCGACTATTCGGTCATCCCCTGGGCAACCTTTACCGATCCCGAGGTCGCCCGGGTAGGATTGAACGAACAGGAGGCCAAGGAGCGGAACATCAACTATGAAATTACCCGTTATGGTATAGATGATTTGGACCGGGCCATCGCCGATGAGGCGGCCCATGGCCTGGTCAAGGTACTGACCGTACCGGGTAAGGACAAGATTCTTGGCGCGACCATCGTCGGCGAACACGCCGCTGAACTCATTGCCGAATATGTCTCGGCCATGCGCCACGGTCTCGGGATGAACAAGATCCTTGGCACCATCCATATTTACCCCACCCTGACCGAGGCCAATAAATTTGCCGCCGGAGAGTGGAAACGGGCCCATGTCCCTCAGGGGTTATTGAAGTGGGTAAAGCGCTATCATCGCTGGCGGCGGAATAACCACGAACCCGCAGTGGAAAAAATGATCTGAACACTCATGATCCGAATCACCAATAAGATCCGCATCCACGAACAGGAACTGGAGGAACACTTTGTCAGAGCCTCAGGTCCGGGCGGACAAAACGTCAATAAGGTCTCTACCGCAGTGCAGCTGCGTTTCGACGTTGAAAACTCGCCGTCTTTGCCCCCTAAGATTCGCCAACGCCTGAAATACTTGGCGGGTAAACGTCTGACCACGGAGGGTGTTCTAATCATTGTAGGTCGACGTTACCGCACTCAGGAACGCAATCGTGAAGATGCCCGGCAACGCCTGGTGGCACTGCTACGTCAAGCTGCTGTAAAATCTAAACCCCGCATCCCGACAAAACCAACGCGCGCCTCCAAAAAACGCCGCTTGGCGTCTAAAACAAAACGCGGCCAAGATAAAAAGTTAAGAAGAAGAATCGATACTCAAGATGAGTAGCAAGCAGAAAAATCATGCGACTGGTCACCTGCAACTATCAACAAAAACACTATCTAGGGATCAGTAAAGGTGACGATGTAGTCTTACCTGCATTGTCCGCCAAGGTTCCTCCCCACTTTAACAACATGCTCGCCCTAATCGAGGGCGGGGCAGCGGCCTTAGCCGAACTGCGCCAATGGCTAGACGAGCACCCCGACCACCGGCAAATTCCTAAGGACCAGATTAGATTACTGGCCCCCATCCCCCGACCGCGTAAAAACATCATGGCCTTGGGCTGGAATTATGCTGACCATGTAGAAGAATCGGCGCAGGCCTTTAAACGGGACCTGAAGCTGCCGGAGCACCCGGTGGTATTCACCAAGTCAGTCACCACTGTCAATGGCCCCTATGACGATTTCCCTTACGATAAGCACCTGTCTACACAAATCGATTGGGAGGTCGAACTGGGCGTGATCATCGGCAGGGGCGATCGAGGAATCCCCATCAAAGAGGCACTCGACCACGTGTTTGGTTATACGGTCATTAACGATATTTCCGCTCGCGACCTGCAATCCCGCCACCGACAGTTCTTTATGGGTAAGAGTCTCGATGGCAGCTGTCCGATGGGCCCCTGGATCGTTACCCGGGATGAGATACCCAACCCTCAGGAACTGGATCTATGCAGTCGGGTAAACGGCGAACTGAAACAACAGTCCAACACCCGGCACCAGATCTTCGACGTCGCCACGACCCTTTCCATTTTGTCTCAGGGAATGACTCTCGAACCCGGAGACATTATCGCTACGGGCACCCCAAGCGGTGTTGGATTCGCCCGCACACCACCAGAATTTTTGCACCCGGATGATGTCGTGGAATGCGAAGTGCAAGGCATTGGGACGATAAGGAATAGGATCGTCGCCGTTTGAAAAAAATCGTAATTAATCTTTCACGTTATAGCCCGTAGGTTGGGGTGAGGAACGAACCCCAACACATACCCAATCATGCCTCGCACTCATCCCGGATCAGATATTCCCAGTCCCGACGCTGCCATTCGTTGGGGTTCATTCTTCACCCCAATCTACGCGGGCTACGGTGGGCAAGATTGTTCGACAAGCTAGAAAGTGAATAAGCCTTGAGACCAAAAGCAGTCTAATAGATAGACCTGATAATCATCTAGCCGACTCCCCAAGCAAGCGGTATCGTTCGATGTTTAACGACATTGATCGAGAACCTGAAAGATGAGTCGGAAATGAAACTATACGGTGGAATTGATCTTCATTCCAACAATAATGTGGTGACGCTATTG
>JBDLIZ010000002.1:0-32002 GCA_039714615.1 Pseudomonadota bacterium
TTCTGCGGATTTCTGCGGATTTCTGCGGATTTCTGCGGATTTCTGCGGATTTCTGCGGATTTCTGCGGATTTCTGCGGATTTCTGCGGATTTCTGCGGACACAATACTCAATTAACGTAGGCGTGGAAGTAAATAAGTATTGTGTCTCCAGAAATGCATGTCCCCAGAAATATCTGTGCGGTGCGAACCCGCATGCCGGGTGGCATGGGAGGGAGGGGGGATTAAAACCCCTTCCTATTCCTCTTGGCTGAATTTTTTAGTGTGTGCCAGCCAATAAACCTGCAACGCTGAGATCTTCATCAATTTCTGGCCAATGTATTCCTTCTCCATCTCCAAGTATTTCCCATTTTTGAAGCTGCTCAGAGGATGCTTTTGATAAGCGTGGAAACCAAATAAGAGGGACAGTGACTGTACGGCCATCAATTAATTCGACAATAACAGACGTTTCGGTGCATACAACATTCTGTGCTAGAGGGTGTAATTCAACCGCTAAAGTACTCATTCCATGCCTCCATGAGAGTATGTTCATTTTCAGCCACTAATGTTTCAAGTTTTCGAAGCTCTTTTGCTGAGAAACGCGTTGAACTTGCAAGAACAATAGGGCTTAGCCAAAATTTTGCCAGCATATTATCTCTTTGGATATGAATGTGTGGCGGTTCACTACTTTCATTGCTGTAGAAGAAAAAACGAAAAGGGCCTATACGTAATATCGTTGGCATTGGGTTATTTTACTAAAGTTGGTGCGATTTTTCATTTTTAAGCTAACGTAAGGCTGAAGGGCACGGACCACAGAACTGAGCGAAACCGCCAAACCTGAAAAAGCCGCGTTTTGGCCCGCGGCCCTCCCTCCCCAGCTTTTTGTGTATGCCCGGCATGGGCATGATCTTATGGGGTACAAGTCCCCTGTACATTTTTCGGAAATGGGTCATTCTGACAACTTTAAAATGTACTAGCCGGCGGCAAGGGCTCAGAGGCGACCCGATGGACGCGTCCTGTATTCTCGAAATACCCATCCACCATGGGTATTTCACTCATCTCGGCCCTTGCGGTTCGGTAACCGCCTTCTTTTGGCTATTAGGCCTACGCCTTTTGATCTCCAGTTGAATCGCGCGCCATATTCCCTGGTCGGAAAAACAAGCCCAACCCCAGCGCAACCAGCCCAATAGTGCAAAAGCCAGCCACAGGGCCCAGGCGAGCATCAATACCCTATAGACAAGCAGGGGAACGGAAAGCACCCAGGCCCGTGGCAGAGTGTTTTGGATCCGGTCCTGATACCAGTTCAGTTCATGGGCATAGGAACGGTTACCCGCGATCTGCATCTCCGGGACCCCCAACAGGCCCTGTTGGACGACGTAGAACAATGCGATCAGGGCCGATAGCGTCAGCAAGACGAGACCGAGCTGTACGGTGTTGAAGGTAAACTTGGAGACCCCTTCCGGGATCCTTGCCCTCAGGCCCAAGGCCAACAGCCAGCCCGCCACGATTACTGCGATCCAGGACGGCGCTTGGCTCAGCCCTATACCTAACAGAACCCATTGCCAATACCCTAGGGGGGTGAGCCGAATACGGGCAAGCCCGATGGCAATCAGAACGATGACCAGTAGAACCCCCCAGAACAGGACCGCGGGGCCCAGCCGCGGCCCCCCCGTGGCAAGCACCCAGCGATCTCGTCCCAACTCGACCGTGATCGAGCTGTTGACGCTGGCAGCCCCCAGATCCATTTCCGGTGTCTTTAACCGGCTATGGATACCCTCGGCGCGACGCCAGTTCATACGGATGTCCTGTTTCCCAGGCCTGATCGGCAGGTCCACCTGCCGGCCTTGTTGGCGGATGGGTTGGGCAACCCCGTCGATGCTGACCGATTGCAACCGTACCTGCTCGGGCAATATCAACCGGTGCCGGCCTCCTTGACTGCTGCGTATCGTCAGCGCCAGGTTAGCCTCCGTGGCGCGCCGTCCGGTAGATATCCGCAAATGACTTCTGTCTATGGTAATAGTCTGTCCCGCTACACCCTCAGGCCGGGTGATGTCTAACTGTACCTGTTCCCCCGGCCAGGGACGCCATTCGGGTAACCAGCGTTGGCTCGGGTCCTGGTGATGGACGACCGGGATACCGCTCAATTCGACATGCCAGATCGGACCGATATCAGCACGCCACAGCTCCGACCAGGCAGGATCATCACCCGCGCTCAGCACGATCCGTTGGTTCTGCTCGAGCCTGGATGACCATTGCAACTGCTTCTGCTCGGGGCCCATATTCACCAAGACCTTACCCTGTTTAACCCGGATTCCAGCACTGAGCACCGACTCGCCTGGCAACAGGGGAATCTGCAATACCACGGGCACCCCCGTGGGTGAGCTGCGTACGATGCGCGTCCTGACGTGCCAATCCAAACCTAATTGCAGGGTGCGCTCGACGCTGACAAAAGGCGGTAAGGCCGCAGATTCAAACGCACCAGCTTGCTCTGTATCCCCTTGAATACGGGTGAATTGCAGCTGTTGATCCGGCACCCCGTCTTCATGCACGCCCGCTACCGTCCAGCCCTGGGCATTCACCTCGACATGATGGGGTTTGAGAGCCAGCGGCAGTTGAAGGCGTTCAAACCCCGTCAGCACCCCGGAGAACTGTACCAGATGGCGCCCTTTCTCTACCTGTATCCACAGCGGCCCGGAAGCGGATCGAAACAAGGCTTGGGTCTCGGCGCCATCGATGAGCACCTGCTGTGGGGCCCAATGCCGTACATCGATGGGCAGGGGGATGGCGCTCTCATCCTGGGCATAGACCTCCAACCGGGCGTGTATGTGCTGATCGGAGAGATCCAGGCGCAGGCGTGCAATCTGCGCACACTGGGGCAGGCATTCAGGGGCTTGCAGAAGTCGCTGTTCGAGCTGTTTGAGCATCTCAGGAGTGGGAAATTCGGCCCCTGCGTCCTGAACCATCGAGCCGCCGAGCAGCCCGAGGACTAACAGCAGCACGGCGCCATGGCTAGTAACCCGGGGGATGCGACGTAAAAGTTCGCCTGGATTAAAAACACGCAAGCTAAATCCCGCCAACAACAGCACGCTTATTAGGTTCAATACAAGATTGATGCCGGGAGACAGTAAAGACAGGGTGATGGTCTGGTCCTTGTCCACGGGCCCCTGCCAGCTCAGCGGGATGGATGCCCATTGCCAGCGTGGCAGTCCCGGACCGGTCTGAATGTTGGCCTTGGGGTCGATCTTGACAAACGGTGCCCTTGAGCTCGCTCTTTTCTCTGCCGGGGCCATTGATTTGTATTCTGCAAGGATATCGGCCTCATAACGCTCCACCGACCTCCTGCCTTGTTTCTCAGCTGTTGCCGGGGCGGCACCCTCAGCGGCGCCCACCGAACGCCATGGATATTCCAGCTGAGGATAAAGCCCCGTACGCACCTCCTGGACCATGAATGGCAAGGCCACCAACACCAGCGCAACAAGACTGGCATTACGATACCAGCGCACCAGGAATTGTATACGTCCAGCCGGTAATACCCTCAATAAGGCCACGGCCGCCAGGATATTGAGCCAGATATATCGCGGGGCCCCGGGTTCGTGCCAGATCAACCCCAGAGTGACCAAGGCCAGCACACCCCAGGGCCATCCCCATAGGCGGCCCACCGCGATGGCAACGATCAACACGATAAACAGGTCCAGCAGGGTCCAGCGCTGCAGCCAGGAATTGGGGACATTATCTACCCCCGAGACCGAAAACAGCTTCCAACCCGGTGGCAGATGCAGATTGGCCCGCACCTGTTGGAAATCTTGACCCCAGCCCGTGACCGGCAGAGTGTGCACTTCACCGAGATATCGGCTATCGGCGCTAAGGCTGATGGCCCCCCTGCGCACCTCCAGGCCACGTTTATCCGTACCGGACAATCTAGTAATGAACTGAGGCGTCCCGTCTACGGCCACCCGGCCCAGGGCGATCTGCTCATTGGCCTCCAACCGCCAGCCCCGGGTCATGCTGCCGGTGATTCGATCCTGCAAGGTATATCCATCGCCGCTGAAATCCAACCACAGATTGCGCTCCAGGGACAGTTGATCGGGCTCGGGTTCGGGGTCGCCCCGGCGAACGACCTCCAGATCCAGCATATCCCCGGTTGTTAGCCGGTAGGCCGGTAGATTGCGCCATGGCTCGGGGAGCTTGGTCTGGCGTGGGTCCACCATCGGTGCCCCCTTGAGTTCCACTAGCCGCAGATGGGGCCGCGCATCAAAGACCCAGACCTCTTCCTGCGGCCAGGGCGGCGCGGATTCCTGCACACCGATCCGAGTGATATCCCCGGGGTGACGCGCCGTAAACTCAACGCTCCAGTGCCCGGGACGTAGCTGCAATCGAAGCCGACCTTCCCGCTCCAATCGAGCGGGCAAGCGACTGTCGAGCCGCAAAGGAATGAAGTCATCCAACAATGCCCCGTCAAGCAGCACCTCACGTGGTGCGCCGGAAACCTCCATCTCGATATGGGTAATAAGCCGCAAGGGATTGTCATCGATCAGCCGACGAAAGACCTGCAGTTCCAGCCGTTCGCTGGGTGGTGCTTGTGTCTTACGATCGGAATCGCGTTCCCGCAGCCAAAGATGGCCATTGGAATCGACATCTGGGATAGGTATCACCCGGCCCTCAACGGTGAGCGTCACCAAGGCGCTGGCCGCCGGAATGGGCAGGGTCTTGGGCAGGCGGTCCCAGACAAAGCGCCCTTCGATGCGCTGCTGACCGACTTCGAGCCAGAGGCTTGGGCGGCCCTCATGGCTGGCCACCAAGGCCGTCTCACCATTGAGCTGGACATCTTGCGGCCAGAGCTTGCCGTCGCCGGGCAGCTTCACCCGGCTTTTTGCATAAACCCGCCAGGATTGACTGAACGTCCCACCCTGTTGATCGAGTCTCAATTCGAGCCGCACGGGCCATGCGCATCGCCGATGGCTGCTGTTGTACACATGTGGGCAGGCCCGGTCTTGGTGGTCCAGCAATACCCAGTCAACCCATGGTTGCAGTGGCTTGGGAATATCCTCGGACGAGAGTGCTGCTCCAAGAGCGAAACTTGAAAACGACAGGATTGCAATGAGTACTGTGAAACGGATGGTGTGCACAGCAAACTCCATAGACGTGAGTGGGAAAGCGACTCGAGCATCAAAAAACGGCAATCTATTCGATCGAGCACTTACTGTGTAACCGGTAATCGATCGCTGCCGCATCATTCCCGATAACACCCTATTGGGTTCACCGAAAGCGGTTCTAGATGACTTCTTGCAGATTAGCCAATAAGCAACGGTTATACACGGATGCGCATATTTTAGTAGCGGGAGCCACATGAGTTTCCCTACAATGAGTCAGTTTATCACTTGGGGTTAGCACCGTTGCGGCAGGCACGCGACATAAAATCTGAAACGATCGCGAACCCTACAACTTTCAATGCTAAATGGGAGAACTACATGATTAAACCCCATGGGTCCGAGACCCTGAACCCCTTGTTTGTATACGACCAGGGCAAGCACGATGCGTTACTGCATGAGGCGGAGAGCCTGCCCGCGCTCATGCTGAGTTCCGCGGCCGCCGCCAATGCCGTCATGATGGGCGCCGGCTACTTCAACCCCCTTACCGGCTATATGAATGCCGCCGATGCGATCAGCGTAGCGCAGCGCATGCATACCACCGATGGTCTTTTCTGGCCCACACCGATATTGAATATGACCAATAATATCGAGGTGGTCAAGGGGCACAAACGTATCGCCTTGCGTGATCCCAATGTCGAGGAACACCCCATCCTGGCGGTGATGGAGGTAGAGGATATCGAAGAGCTGACCGATGCCGAGATCAATCTCATCACCGAAAAGGTCTATCGCACCACTGATATGGAACACCCCGGTGTCGCGGCCTTCCAATCCGCGGGCAAATATGTCATCTCCGGGCCGATTCAGGTGCTCAACTGCAGTTACTTTCAGCAAGACTTCCCAGACACCTTCCGCACTGCGGTTGAGATCCGCAATGAGATCATGGAGCATGGCTGGAACAAGGTGGCCGCCTTCCAGACCCGTAACCCCATGCACCGCGCCCATGAGGAACTGTGCAAGATGGCCATGGACGCGGTCGGGGCCGACGGCGTCATCGTTCACATGCTGCTGGGCAAACTCAAACCCGGCGATATCCCGGCCCCGGTCAGGGATGCCTCCATTCGCAAAATGGTCGAACTCTACTTCCCGCCCAATACCGTCATGATCACCGGCTACGGATTTGACATGCTCTATGCGGGACCGCGCGAGGCCGTACTGCACGCCATTTTCAGACAGAACATGGGGGCCACCCACCTGATCGTCGGTCGCGATCACGCCGGTGTAGGCGACTACTACGGCGCCTTCGATGCCCAGACCATCTTTGATGAAGAGGTGCCCGAAGGGGCCCTGGAGATCGAAATCTTCCGTGCCGACCACACCGCCTACTCCAAAAAGTTGAACAAAGTGGTCATGATGCGCGACGCCCCGGATCACGACAAGGAAGACTTCGTACTGCTTTCAGGCACCAAGGTCCGCGAGATGCTCGGCCAGGGTATTGCACCGCCCCCGGAGTTCTCCCGCCCCGAGGTCGCCCAGATCCTCATGGATTATTATCAGAGCAAAAATAAATAATAACTATAATCAAAATCGTCTGACCTGCCTTCCCACCCCGCTCGGGGTGGGAATTTTATTGTGTCTTTATTTTTCCGTTGCGAGAGGGAATCATGTAACCTGGGTATTTCATGAATTCGCGTGAAACTCGCAAATGAACGATCCCAAAAAAATGAATGGCACCCGACAACGGCGCACCGAGGCAAGAGCGGGTTACGGATTTCTTCTACCTGCCCTGTCGGCCATCGCAGTTTTCTTCTTCCTGCCGGTGGTGGCGGCGCTCAGCCTCAGCTTCACCGACTTCGATATCTATGCCCTGGGGAATATCGACTATTTGCGCTTCGTCGGCTTACGAAATTATTTCCAGCTGGGAGAAAACCCCCTGTTCTGGAAGGCCTTGGGAAATACGCTTTATTTTGCGCTCATCGGTGGGCCGCTCTCAGTAGGGATCTCACTGGCTGCGGCGATGCTGGTCAGCTCAAAACTGGTTCGATTCAAGGGTCTGTTTCGTGCGGTCTTTTTTCTGCCCGTGGTGACCACCCTGGTGGCGGTCGCCGTCGTGTGGCGGTATCTATACCATCCAAGCTACGGATTACTCAACTATGGGCTCGGTCTGTTGGGCGTGGATCCCATCGATTGGCTGGGCGACCCCGATTGGGCCATGCCGGCCATCATCCTGATGGCGGTGTGGAAAAATTTCGGTTACAACATGATCATTTTTATCGCCGGCCTGCAAAACATCCCGGAACAGCTCTATGAGGCAGCGAAAATAGACGGTGCCAACGCACTACAGCAGTTCAGGCAGGTGACCCTGCCGATGTTAGCCCCCACTTTTCTATTCGTCGCCATCATCACCATGATCGGTTATTTCCAGCTGTTCGCCGAACCCTATGTCATGACCCAGGGAGGACCGTCCAATGCCACACTGAGCATTGTATTACTTATGTATGAGGAAGGCTTTCGATGGTGGAATATAGGTTACGCCTCGGCGCTGGCCTTTGTGCTTTTCATTATTATCCTATTTGTTACGCTGTTGCAGTTGCGGTTTAAGAAGGGTATCGAGCAATGAGCTGGCAGCTAAAAAAATGGCTCATCTATGGGCTGTTAGGCATCACCTTCTGTTTCGCCATCACGCCCCTGTTATGGATGCTATCCGCCTCATTCATGCCCAGTGGCGAGGCTAATCTTTACCCCCCGAGGATACTGCCTAGCCGATTTACCCTGGAACACTACCAGGCCCTATTTACCCGCCTCAACCTCGCTCGCTACTTGATCAACAGCACCGCGCTGGCCATCGCCGTGACACTGATCTCCTTGCTGCTCAATTCGATGGCGGGTTATGCCTTTGCCAAACTACGTTTTGCTGGGCGAGACCGGATATTTCGTGTCTTGCTCGGCGCACTGGTCATTCCCGCGCAGGTATCCATGCTGCCGTTGTTCCTGCTGCTCAAACAGTTTGGCTTCATCAATACCTACTGGGGTGTCATCATCCCTGGAATGGCCAGCATATTCGGTATTTTTTTGATTCGTCAATATGCCCTGTCGATCTCCGACAGCCTGCTTGATGCCGCGCGTATCGACGGTGCCAGCGAGTTTAGAATCTATTGGTCACTGGTGTTACCCCTTTGCAAACCCATCCTGATCACGCTGGCGATTTTCACCTTCATGGGGACATGGAACGATTTTATGTGGCCCCTGATTATTCTTACCGACAATGATATGTATACCCTGCCCGTCGCCCTGGCAAATCTGCTCGGCGAGCATGTCCAGGATACAGAATTGATGATGGCCGGTTCGGTATTGACCACTTTGCCGGTCATGCTGGTGTTCATGGTCTTGCAGAAACACTACATCGAAGGCATCATGATCGGCGGCGTGAAGGAATAGAAGAAGTCTTACAAACTGGGAAGTCTCAAGGCAAACGCAGTCAGCCGCAAACATTAATCAGTTTTTTCAGCCTTTTTAAGCTGATTTCCTAAGCGATAGTGTCCATAGGGCCGCAGAATTGGACCTTTCCTTCCCCATGGTGTGTCTCAACTTGTATCGCTCTTGACTGGAAACAAAACCGCATGCAGTCGATCAAACCTGTTTTTGAAGATTCTTTCAGACAACTCATTCTGCTCGGCCTCTGCCTATCGATGGCGACCTGGTCATCCCAGGCAAACGGCATTGTATTAGACGATTTTGAGGATGTCGGTGATTGGAAAACGTCCACATCCGAGGGTGTCGATCTCGAAATCGCCCAGGATAAAGGCCATACCGGGATGGCGATGAGACTGGACTTCGATTTCCATGACTACAATGGCGGTGGATTCGTGCTCGCGCGTAAGACCCTGCCAATCACATTACCTGCAAACTATTCCTTCTCTTTTTATATCCGTGGCGAAGCGCCGCTGAATAACTTTGAATTCAAACTGATCGATCCCTCCGGGCAGAATGTCTGGTGGTTCAATCGGCGAAATTTTGAATTTCCGCGTAAGTGGCAAAAAATCACCATCAAAAAACGTCACATCGGATTCGCATGGGGTCCGGCGGGAGGTGAGTTGAAAGAGGCTGCAACCATCGAGTTTGCGATCTCTGCGGGTAAAGGGAAAAAGGGCTCGGTGTGGATAGACGAATTAATCTTCGAAGAACGCGAACCCCTAGCCGAACATCATGAATTTCCCCTGGTACGCGCATCCACGACGGCCGCCGGTTACGAGGCCTCCTCGGTGTTTGAAAAGGATCCGGCGACCATGTGGAAAAGCGGTTCCATTGCCGAGGGTCAGTGGCTGCAACTGGACTTCAAGCAAAAACGCGAATACGGCGGGCTGATCATCGATTGGGGCCTGGAGGATTACGCCGAGGCCTACGAGGTCCAGATATCCGATAATGGTAAAGACTGGGCGCGCGTCTATTCCGTTGCTTCCAGCAACGGTGACCGGGACTACGTCTACCTGCCGGACTCCGAGTCGCGCTATCTGCGCCTGGATCTGCAACGCAGCAGCCGAGGACAGGGTTACAGCATCGAGTCCATTGAGATCAAACCCTATCAGTTTTCGGCATCGCCAAATAACCTCTTTGCGGCCATTGCGCGCGATTCCGCGAGGGGCGCCTACCCGAGATATTTCTCCGGAGAGCAATCCTACTGGACTGTCGTCGGGGTGAACGGAGACCAAAAGGAGGCACTGATCAACGAAGAAGGTATGGTGGAGATCGACAAAACCAGTTTCTCTATCGAACCCTTTCTCTACATCGACGATCGTCTGATCACCTGGAACGATGTCAATGTGAGCCAGGAGCTTGAAAACGATTACCTGCCTATTCCCTCCGTCCTCTGGGATCACTCAGGATTGAAGCTCAAGATCACGAGCTTTGCCGCGGGAGAGTCAGGAGAATCTTTGCTTTATCTGCGATACCAGGTAAAAAATACGACTGACCAAAAGCGCCAAGGCAAACTGTTCCTTGCATTGCGCCCCTTTCAGGTCAACCCCCCCTGGCAGTCCTTGAATATGACGGGAGGAATGGGGCATATCAAGGAGCTGTTCGCCGACAACGGCACCATACGGGTGAATAACAACAAGACCGTAATAAGTCTATCGGCAACCGAGCACTTCGGCGCCGTGAAGTTTGCCCAGGGCAGTATCACGGATTTTCTTCGCACCGGCACCCTGCCACGCCAGAGTACTGTGTTCGATCATCTCGGTTACGCCTCCGGGGCCCTCGAATACCCTCTAGATCTACTGCCCAGAGAGAGCAAGGAAGTCTACCTCATCGTACCCTTCCACCAGACCAAGCCCCTGGTGTTAAAAGACCGCTCAGAGGAGGCGATCGCCCGCTTGTGGACCGAGGCATTCGATGCCACACACCGTTACTGGGAATCCAAGCTCAACCTCATCGATCTTCAACTTCCTTCCTCACCGGCGACCCGCAAGATCGTCAATACCCTCAAGACCACCCTGGCCTATATTCTCATCAATCGTGATGGTTCCGCCCTTCAACCGGGCTCGCGCGCCTACGAGCGTTCCTGGATACGCGATGGTGCCATTACCTCGACGGCATTGATGAACCTGGGTCACACCCAAGAGGTGCGTAAGTTCATCGAATGGTATGCGGATTACCAATTCAGCAATGGCAAGGTCCCCTGCTGTGTGGATACCCGGGGTGCGGATTCAGTCCCGGAAAACGACAGTCATGGGCAGTGGATTTATCTGGTCATGGAGTATTATCGCAACACCCGGGACACCGGTTTTCTCACCGAGATGTGGCCCTATGTCGTGAAGGCCGCTAATTATATCAACCACCTGCGCCAGCAACGCATCACGGAGGCCTACCTGAAACCGGAGAAAAGCGTGCTATACGGTCTGGTTCCTGAATCCATCAGCCACGAGGGATACTCTTCCAATCCCGTGCACTCCTACTGGGATGATTTTTTCACCCTCAGAGGTCTAAAAGACGCCACAGATATCGCCACGATACTGGGTGAAGAGGAGTACGCGACCAACTTCAAACGCATACGTGATGCCTTCAGCGAGGCGCTGTTCGAATCCATTACCCGCAGCATCACCATGCATGGAATCGATTTCATCCCCGGCGCGGCGGAACTCGGGGATTTCGATCCCGCCGCCACCACCATCGGTATCGATCCGGTTGGTGAGATGGTCAAGCTACCGCAAGCAGCCCTGACCAGGACCTTCGAAAAATACTACCAGATCCTGCGCGAGCGCAGCCAAGACGGCATGCATTGGGAGGCCTACACCCCCTATGAACTGAGGGCAGTGGGAACCTTTATCCGTATGGG
The DNA here is from genome assembly GCA_039714615.1 of Pseudomonadota bacterium. Taxonomy (GTDB): domain Bacteria; phylum Pseudomonadota; class Gammaproteobacteria; order JAAEPA01; family JAAEPA01; genus JAAEPA01. The sequence goes on from JBDLIZ010000002.1 coordinate 11,395, forward strand.
ACTCAAGGATCGCGCCCATGAAGCCCTGGATTTTTTCTTTCAGGATCAGCGTCCACCGGCTTGGAATCATTGGGGAGAGATCGTGTGGCGCGATCGCAATGCCCCGAAATTCATCGGCGACCTGCCTCACACCTGGGTCGGTGCGGAATACATTCGCGCGGTACGCAGCCTGTTCCTTTATGAACGAGAGAGGGACGACGCCCTGGTACTCGGAGCGGGCATTCCGGAACAATGGGTCGTAAACGGAACCGGCGTTACATTAAAACGCTACCCGACCTATTTTGGGACGCTCAATTACAGCATGAGTCATTTGCAGGACGGTGCTATCCATTTGCGCATGAGCGGTGACCTGAACCTGCCACCTGGGGGTATCGTGGTCCACTCACCGCTGAATTCCTCCCTCAAGGGGGTGACTGTCAACGGCGAGACGATCGAAAAATTTGCGACGGATAAAGTTATCGTCAGGCAATTCCCGGCAGAGGTTGTATTACACTATTAGTGGGACGGCGGCATGGATACAGCGGATCTAGCAAGATGTCTGACGAACATCTTGCCCGCCAACACCCGTCCATCTTCACCTCCATGATGAAGCTCCGGTCGATAGCCTTCTTCTTTCCCTGCCCGGACAAAGGCCTCATATCTTTGTCGACACGTCTTCAGCCGTTTGGCAAACTGACTCAGTACCCAATCGGTTTCTAGCCAGCACTGCAGGGGGACGCCGTAGACTGCGAACTTGCTGAGCATTGAGAAGGGGGAGCAAAAGGCAAGACCCGACCCTGTTTTCCTCGCAATAATTTTTGGTTTTTCACTATCAATTCACTGCGAACGGGCAACCTGAATTTATTTAAACATCCTGCTAGCAAGCAGCCTCATGTTATCGGAGTTCGTACCGATATCTTAGCTGTCAGAGTTGCTGAAAGATGATTAGATTCAGGGGGGAAATCGATGAATTTGCACTCCTTACAGGTTGTTACCAATCAACTATTCAATTCTTTCGTAAACTTGAAGCCGGTTACCCCTTGTAAGTATCGAAAGAAAATTCGGCTTAAATATCATCTGGATAAGCCTTACAATGTCAAGATCGCCGATACCTTAAATGAAATCGAGCAAGCCTACACCATGCTACAAGATTGCTACCAAGAAAGTGGGATTTTACGCAATCGGAAGGATACACCGATGCGGATAACCAAGTATCAAATCATCCCGAGCACTTCTCTGATCGTTCTAAAACTTCACGACGAAGTCATTGGCACAGTCTCTCTGATTGAAGACTCGCCGTTCGGTCTCCCTGTTGACCAGATGAGTGATCTGCGCTTCCTACGTAAAACCGGCAAGAAAATATCCGAAGTTTCATCCTTTGCCATCAAAAAAAAATATCGAATGAAGGGGCTGCAATTCCTGATCATCAATTTTATTCTTAGATACTCTCAATCCATCGCTGGAATTGATTATTGGGTAATTTCAACCCATCCGAGAACCATCAATTTCTATAAAAAATGTCTCGGATTTCTTCCGATCGACCGCAAAACCAGAAAGTACGGCTTTGTAGAGGGCTCCGAAGCCTACGCTCAATACTTAGATATCGACCCCAGCACCTATCGCAAAACTCTGAGAAAAATGTATCACAACACGGAGAAGTCAAAGAACCTATTACAATATTTTGACACTGACTTCTCCAACCATTTTAAATTTCGAACCTTAAAATACTACAATGCAACTTCCTACATTATGTCGCCTAAAATCGTCGATTATTTCTTCAAGCGACAATCGAATGTTTTAGAACAACTATCCTATTATGAAATCGAATTTCTAAAATCCATCTACAATTCTGTCGACTATAAAAAGATCATTGATAACCAGGGCTATAACGACGAAATGGCTACTCAGTTCAAACAAAAGGTGGAACAACGATTTTATGTGAACTGTCAAGGCAAGGTCTTGTACAACAACACCACTCGGGTTGGTGATGTCAAAATTATCGACGTTTCTCTCAATGGTTTAAAAGGTATTGTGGGCAAAAATCTTATACTAAAAAATGCAGAACATGTCATGTTGGTTTTAGAAATTGCCCATCGGAGCAACATTACTATTGAAGCCGAGGTGACCTGGCAACGAGAAAAGCGAATTGGATTTAAAATCTTGGTTTCACCGCATTCCCAGTGGCGAGAATTTATTGACTATCTTACCTGTTTTTATGAGAAGGTTGCGTAGAATTCGGATCAGAGCAACTTTTCAAATGTATCCTTTGCGAGCCGAAACCAAGTTGGCATCCCCGACCGGGACTTGCACCCGGCAAGAAACACCAAGCTTTGCTTGGCGCACTAGAATCTAGACCAGACCCTGTTTGTGTTTGCTCAATTTATATTAATATCGATTTAAGTTCACGCCAAGTGATTAAGTGTGCGAACATCGGTCTAGGCTCGGCTGACGCTTTCGGTTAACGAAAGGGACCGATCATCCTGGCTTACACTTAAATACGCTGTCAAAAGGGCTGGCATAACATCAATTACTAATTCTCCCTTGCGCGCCATGCCCAACGCTGGCCGAACCCGTTCGATGCCTCCGTAACTATGGACTTGCCATCGCCTGCAAATACAACCGCGAAACGACCGTCATCGTAAAATGCGGCATTATAGAGCGCAGATTGAGAATGCTCCCATGTCATTAGTGCTGAGTCTCGGCCTTCACAGCCACTCAACGAGACAGCCAATATGATTGAATAGACAAGAGTTTTTGTTTGCACGCCTGATCTCGAGTGATTTAAAAAGGAGTTGTTGCGTTCCCCTACCCCACGAACTCGTCCTGCTGTGTTCCAGTTTAGCGGCTTGAAGGGAACGAAATTTAATCCGCGGTCAACGATATCCTGTACCCATCATGGATAACTTCTGAGTTATAATCCGCTGACCTTGAATGATTAAAGCTGGAATCCTTAAATGAACACAAACGACTGGTCGAAGGAAAAACGCATACTTGTGGTGATGAGAAAGCTCTTGGCAAATATAGTCAAAGACACCGCTCCCAGACCTGGATTGCATCATCCCTTGAAAGAACAGACCATTCAGGACATCCGAGAAGGCTTCAAGCTGATCTCCGCACGAGAACGCGAGCTGGCCGAGGAGGCGGGGTTGATCGTCAGAGATCGCCCACGATACGCCGATGAACCACAGAAGACTAAGGTGGTTTCCTTCAAGAGCGTAAAGAATAGCCGTTCTGAGGAATCGATGGATTAGAAATGCGTATACACGAGGAGGTCCTCGAATGAACTGCTATCTCAGTGTTTCCACTGCGGCCAAGATGGCCGGTGTTAGCCGCAGTCATATTCAAAAAAAGATTCGCAAGGGGAAACTGAGCACTTTTGAAGGCAAAGTATCGGTATCGGATCTTATCCTTGCCTATCCTGATATCGAACTCGAAGATACCACCGTACTGGAACGGATGTCCCGAATTCAACGAAATGCCACCCACAAAACCCTAGAAATCGATTGCCCTAAAGAACAGCTCATGGCGGCAGAACTGGGTCGTCTGCGCCTGGAACTGGCAGATTCCAAGGCTGAAATTCAGCGCTACCATAAACTGGTACTGGGTCTGAAACAGCGGTTGATGGACATTCAAGAAGAGGATGATTGCACGCGGCGGCAAAGGCTCGTTTTACAAGCACTCATCAGTTGGATGCTGCAAAAGGTAGAGCAACAAGCTTAATCTGTATCATTAAGGAGTCATTAAGGAGTCATTAAGGAGTCATTAAGGAGTCATTAAGGAGTCATTAAGGAGTCATTAAGGAGTCACTGCCATCCCGGTCAGGAATGCGGATTAAGCTTCCTCCCCACTCACCCGCCGCCATTGAGACTGCAGGCGTTTGGCGGAAATGGGAATGGATGTCTTAAGGGCTTGAGCAAAGAGGGATACCCGAAACTCTTCCAACATCCAGCGATATTGAGTCAATTCATCGTCGTTATTTATTTTATCTTGTTGGTCCTGCCGGACTTTTTTGTATCTCCCCCAGAACGGCAATATCTCAGCTCGCAGCCCACAGTCCTTCTCCGGGACACGCTGAAGCTTGTCAAGTCGGATACCTATCGCCCTCAAATACCGTGGTATGTATTCCAACCACCGTGGCGGTGTGTTGAGGATAAAATCATCATGAATAAGATACCCTAGCTGTTCTTTGACATCGCTGATGACCTCTTTATGCAGACCCAAGGCATCGTCTTGCAGACGCAGGCGCAGAGTGTGATACTGGTCAAGTATGGTCGAAAGCAACTCACACAACCGGTTTGCTGTGGGGATCAATTTAGACCTACCCGCCTCAAGACGCTGCAAGAATTCGTCCCGACTCGTCGGTGGCCCCCCATCATGTAGAAATACCCTGTCGAACACCGCTTCGACGATCTCAGTTTTCATCGAATCACAGCGACCCAGCGGCTGAAAGTGCATACACAAGGTCTGCGCATGGGGAAGATTTTTTTGCAGATATTTAGCCTGATCTTGAAGCTTGAGCAGATAAAGTCGGCGGATGCCTTTGCGACTTTCCTGGTTTGCCTTGCGGGCCGTATCATAGTGACACAAATCCACACTATTACCCCGATCCACTACCGCTCGATAAGCGAAAGCGCGGATTCCAGCCTGCTCGATCTCCACGGGTTCCGTAAGCCCGCCGAAGTCCCAATCGGTCATTGCGCTGCGCTCCATGTCTGCGGTCAATGTGGCGCTGAAACTGTGCAAGACCTGTTCGGCAAGTTTATTCTGCAACTGTCTCAGATCACGACCAGTACCCAGCGTATCCCCTTGGATATCGACAATCTCAAAACGCATGCGCAGGTGATCGGGGACAGCATCGGGACGCCAGTCATGTGCAGTAACGCGAATGCCAGTCATTCGTTGCAACTCCAGGCTCAGGCGTTCGATCAAAGATCCCTCGTAAGGCAACATGGCCTCGATACAGGCTCGGGCGAAGTCTGGTGCGGGGACGAAATTTCTACGCAGCGGCTTGCTTAGACCCTTGATCAGTGCCACGACCTTCTCTTTGAGCAAACCGGGTACTAGCCATTCACAGTGGCGCGGATCAAGCTGGTTCAACAATGCTAGGGGCACCGTCAAGGTCACACCATCGCGTTCATCACCGGGTTCGAAATGGTAATTCAACGCCAGTGAAGTGTTCGCTGTAACCATCCGATCGGGATAGTGTTGCTGCGTCCCCAAAATTGCCCCATCACAGATAAGTTGCGCACGGGTCAGGTAGAGCTTGGGCTCCTCACCACTGGTCTTCAGCCACTTTTCAAAGGCCTTACCACTGTAGATCTGCGATGGAATTCTTGCATCATAAAATCCGTACAGAATAGCATCACTAGCCAAGATATCGTGTCTGCGAGCCTTGGCCTCTTGTTGCATGATCTCGGCCACGAGGGCGTGATTATGTTGAAAAAACCCGGCACGCGTCTTGAAACGCCCACCAATCAATGCCTCTCGAATGAAGATCTCCCGAGCCTCAACAGGGGCTATCGGACCGTAGTTGATCCGCCTGCGTGGGACCAGCACCAGACCATATAGGGTAACCTTTTCAAAGGCGCCTACCTGGGCGGCGCGAGATTGCCAATGGGGCTCAAAGTGGTCACTCCTGCTCAGATGACGTGCAGCTTCCACAACCCAATGTGGCTCGATACTTGCCACCGTCCGCGCAAACAAACGACTGGTTTCGACAAGCTCTGCGGCCATAATCCATTTGGGCGGTTTTCCATGGAGCCCAGAACCGGGAAACACCCAGAATCTTCGATTGCGGGTGCCTTGATAGCCGTTTTTCTCATCCTTAAAACCGATGTGGCTTAGCAGACCAGTGAGCAGAGCCTTGTGTATCGCGGCATAATCTGCAGCTTTATTATTAACACTCGCCCCTAGCCCGGATACCCTATTACACAACTGCCCATGAATGTCCTGCCATTCGAACACCCGGGTGACCGAAAGAAAATACTCCCGGCATAGCTTGCGAAATTTGGACTTCGATAAATGTTTACGCTGCTCGCGCAAAAACTCCCACAATTTGATGAAACTCAGAAAATCAGAACGTGGGTCCTGAAAGCGTTTCTGTTTTTGGTCTGCGGTTTCTCGCCGATCCAAGGGCCGTTCTCGAGGATCCTGTGCCGCAAGCGCACTGACGATGATAAGAACCTCCCGCAGACAATGCCCCTCGACCGCGGCGAGAACCGTCCTTCCCAGGCGAGGATCCACCGGCAGGCGGCTCAACTTCCTGCCGGTCTCCGTGAGCCTGCGACCTTGATCAATAGCCTGCAATTCCTCGAGCAGTTTATACCCATCATTGATCAACCGCGCGTCTGGCGGATCCAGGAATGGAAACGATTCCACCTCACCGAGCCGCAGGTGATTCATTTGTAAAATGACTGATGCCAGGTTGGTGCGCAGTATCTCGGGGGGGGTATACTCAGGGCGGTTCTCGAAATCCCGCTCTGAGTACAATCTAATGCATACTCCAGGCGAGGTACGGCCACAACGACCCGCGCGTTGATGTGCAGCGGCCTGTGATATGGGCTCTATCGGCAGCCGTTGCACCTTGCTGCGCGCACTATAGTGACTAATCCGGGCCGTGCCGCTATCAATAATATACTTGATACCAGGGACAGTGAGGGAGGTCTCCGCCACATTGGTCGCCAGCACAATCCGCCGCCCTGAATGCGGCTGGAACACCCGGTTTTGCTCTGCAAACGACAAACGGGCATAGAGTGGAAGAATCTCGGCGCCTTTGGGATGATGTTTTCTCAGCGCCTCGGCAAGCTCACGTATCTGGCGCTCACCGGGTAAAAATATCAATATATCTCCGGGCCCCAATCGGCTCAGTTCATCGACGGCATCGAGTATGCCTTGTTGCAGATCACGCTGTTCACCCTCGGTATCAGGCGACAAAGGTCGATAGCGCACATCCACGGGATAGCCCCGGCCAGAGACCTCGATGATCGGTGCGGCCTTGAAATAGCTTGCAAAGCTGTGCGGATCTATCGTCGCGGAGGTAATGATGAGCTTGAGATCCGGTCGCTTGGGCAATATCTGACTCAAATAGCCCAGCAGAAAATCGATATTGAGGCTACGCTCGTGCGCCTCATCTATGATGATGGTATCGTATCGAAACAATAGCCTATCATGCTGAATCTCGGCCAGAACGATACCGTCGGTCATCAGTTTGATATAGGCCCCCGCCCCAAGCTGGTCGTTAAATCGGACCTTGTAACCAACCGCATCACCCAGGGGTGAACCGAGCTCTTCGGCAATGCGCGTCGCCACGCTGCGTGCGGCGATACGACGCGGCTGGGTATGCCCGATCAAACCGGTCACTCCCCGACCAGCCTCCAGACACATCTTAGGCAGCTGAGTCGTCTTGCCAGAACCGGTTTCACCACAAACGATAACTACCTGATGATCGATAATGGACTGCACAATATCACCGCGCTTGCCCGTAATCGGCAGATCCGCTGGAAATGCAAGCCGGGGGAGGAGAGCACGCCGTTGGTTCAAGCGACCGTGCGAAGCGGAAATATCCTCCTGAAGCTGGGCCAGGCGCTTGGTCCGCGCCGCCGCACCTGCCTTTACCAGCCGCCGCAACCGACGATGTAACGCGGGTCGGTCTGTTAGCATACAACCGGAGATTAAGCGCTGAAGTTGATCGATGGTCGGCTCAGCCAAGGGAACCTTTCTGTATGGACAAGTAAGTATGATTGACGTATGTTGTGAGCGAGTAGCTCATTCTAGTGCTCTAGGAGTCTGTCGGATTTAGGCGATGGTCGCGAGGAAAAGACGGGTTTAGGGATGCACGGTATACCTGATCACCAACATATTCAAGTCGCTGTAATCCCCTTCAGAGTACGCCAGGGGCAACAGGAGATTTTGTTGGTCACGGCCCGCAAAAAGCAGCATTGGACGCTTCCCAAAGGAGACTACAATGATGATCTTTCCATGCAGGAGATCGCAAAAATCAAGGCCTTTCAGGAGGCCGGTATCAAGGGTAATGTCTCCGAGTCATGCATCGGTGTCTACCAATACCTCAAGAATGCGACCCCCTACCGGGTCTACGTCTTCGTCATGGAGGTCCACGGGATCCTGGATCAGGCGTACCAGAAGAAACGCCGTCGAAAATGGTTACCCCTGCACCAGGCGATCGGCGAGATCAAACAGCGAGATTTACGCCTCATGATTCGACATCTCCCTGAGTTTTTAATCGAAGCCGAACTCAAAGAGCTCATCGGGCATCTCCCGATTTTCACGCGATTCAAAAGCTGATAACCCCAAATACAAGAACTGCCAGCAGGGACTGGCCCCCTCATCTTACGGAGGAAATACGAGGTGTTCCCCCCACGATTGACATTCATTACCTACAACCTCTGGGGATCTAATCGCTGGCCCGAGCGAGCGGAGGCGCTACGCCAATTTGTCAATCTCTTCTCTCCCGATATCCTTTGTATTCAGGAACTCAGCGAACAAACCCGGACGGTTCTGGACCAGATCATGCCTCGGCATGAGCGCGTTGAGGACGAATTGCCCGGTTGGCGCTGCGAAAGCAACATCTACTGGAATGGTGATCTTCTCGAAGAACTCGAACATGGCGCTGAAGATATTGGTCTTCTGGAAGCACATCGGCGATTTTTCTGGGTAAGACTGGCCCTGCGCGATCGCCGGCAATCCATCTTTGTCGGCACGGCCCATTTTACCGCACAAAGCCATGGACCAGAGATCGATACCGGTTTTTCTCCCCGCCCAGGATATACCCGCAGGATTATCAGCGCCCTGCAGCGACTGGTCGGGACAGATGAGCCGGCATTTATCATGGGAGATTTCAATGATCCGGTGATCCCCACGCGTCTGCTGCACGCCTGTGGTTACATCAGCTGTTTCTCCGCTCTTGGCATGCCGCCTCCCCCCACCTGGAAATGCTACCCCACTGCCAATGTTGCCGCTGGAGCAGCGGTAATCACCCAATGCGTCGACTGGATCGTGGCCAATAAACATGCTCGGGCCCTCTGCGCCCAATCACCACGCTGCTATCATGGTGATATAGCACCCTCCGACCACTGGCCGGTACAGGCCGTTTATCAGATCTGAGATCTTATGAAATTAAATAGCGAATGACAAAATCATGAATAAAACCCATCCGTCATAGATATAGTAGCCGCTGCGATATCTACGCCCCATCAAACCCCTTCAACGTCACGATGCTCATCCTGCTATCACCCGCGAAAAAACTCGATTACGAAACGCCTGCCACTATTGCGCATTACACCCAGCCTGATCTATTGGATGATGCCGAATATCTCATCAATAAGCTGAAAAAACTGTCTTCCAGGCAGCTCGCTAACATGATGAAGATCAGCCCGTCCCTGGCACATTTAAACCACCAACGCTACCAGGGATTCTATACCCCGTTCACACTCCAAAATGCCAAACAGGCACTCTTGGTATTCAAAGGTGAGGTATACATGGGCCTTGATGCGCAAACCCTTACCGAGGCTGAATTACTCTACACCCAAAATCATTTGCGGATTCTCTCCGGGCTTTACGGTCTGCTCAAACCCCTGGATCTGATACAGCCCTACCGGCTAGAGATGGGCAGCCGCTTTTCCGTAACCGCAAAAAAAACCAATCTCTATCTCTACTGGGGAAACAGAATTACCGAGGCCGTAAACAAGGCCCTGAAGGCGCAGGGGGATGATGTGCTGATCAATCTGGCTTCTAATGAATATTTCAAGGCGGCGAAAGACAGTAAGCTCCTGGGGCACATTATCACACCGACCTTCATGGATCTTAAGAATGGTCAATACAAACCTATATTTTTATGGGTCAAACAGGCCCGGGGGATGATGGCCAGATATATTATTGAAAACACCTTGAGCGATCCTGAGCAAATCAAGGAATTCGACAAAAAAGGTTATCGCTACAACGCCGAAATGAGCACATCGACGCGATGGGTATTCACCCGAGACGAGGTTCAATGAGGGGCTAGCCCCTCATTCCAGCTGCCGGTCTTTGCCGACTCTGACCTGTCCAGCCCACCAAAGACGCACGCGTAGGCCCATCTCCGTGGTGTAACCCACCTCGGAAAACCGAATGTCTCCCTGCCCATCTATCACGAAGCTTGCGGGCACCCCCACGACCCCGTAGCGTCGCGCCAGGACACCCTCTTCGTCTATAATGACTGGAAAATGCAGGCTGTGCTCGACCAGGTACTGAGATACTTCCGCGGCATTACCTGACTGCATAGCCACGGTAACTACCGGCCAGTCCTTGGCAATCTCCGTGATACTGTTCTGCTCCAGTCGGCACACCGGACACCAAGTGGCCCAGAAATACAATAAAAGCGGTGCCCCTCGATCGTCGGACATATTGAAATGCGCGCCGTCGATTTGCTGAGCAGCGAAAACCGGGGCCTCGCCATGAATCATGCCTCTGTGCTGCCAGGCCCTCAAGCTGAGGTATAATCCAATAAAGAACAGGATCTCCACCGACCATATAAGCCATTTGGGATAACGACGTAACATGAATTAACGTGCAGTATTTGTGGCGGTGAATTTGTCTATATAATTAAAATGATCGCTTCGCAGCTGAAACGATATTAGAAGCAGTTTTTATCCTCTGATAACATACGCCCCATGAATTGCAAATTAAAGAACCCGCAGCAATGAGTGCAATGACATCCCGAGCATATATTCCTCGATTTGAGATCCCGAAGACATCAATTATCGACGCTCAGACCCCCCATTTCACCGGGAAAAAGCGTCTTGATATGATCAACCACATCAAGCGCCTACTCAAAGCACAAGACGCGGTATTAGTAGCTCATTACTACACCGACAAGGACCTGCAACAAGTCGCCGACGAGACCGGTGGTTACGTATCCGATTCACTGGATATGGCACGATTCGGCAATGAGCACCCAGCCACTACCTTGGTCGTAGCCGGGGTACGTTTCATGGGAGAAACCGCCAAGATCCTCAACCCGGAAAAACGGGTCTTAATGCCCACCCTTGAGGCCACCTGCTCACTGGATATGAGTTGTCCGGCTGAAGCCTTCAACCCCTATTGTGACCAACACCCGGACCATACGGTGGTCGTTTACGCCAACACCGGCGCCGCGGTAAAGGCACGTGCCGACTGGGTGGTTACCTCCAGTATCGGGGTAAGGGTGATTTCTCATCTTATGGATGAGGGCAAGAAGATACTCTGGGCCCCGGACAAACATCTGGGTCGCTACATCCAGAAGGTCACGGGTGCGGACATGATACTCTGGCAAGGCACTTGTATCGTCCATGAGGAATTCAAGGCAAGCGCATTGCGCAAGCTCATGCAAAAACATCCAGAGGCGGGTGTATTGGTCCATCCCGAATCCCCCGAGGAAGTCATCGACCTGGCCGATGTCGTAGGTTCGACGACTGCATTGATCAAGGCCGCACATGATCTGCCCAATAACGAGTTCATCGTCGCTACGGACAGAGGTATTTTCTACAAGATGCGCCAAGCCGCCCCAGGCAAAACCTTTATCGAGGCCCCAACAGGCGGCGAAGGCGCTACTTGCATCAGCTGTGCTCACTGCCCATGGATGGCTATGAATGGCCTGCACAATCTAGCCCATACCTTGGAAACGGGTACCAATGAGATCCATGTCGATGAGCCGGTACGCCTCAAGGCGCTGCGCTCTACCCAGCGCATGCTGGATTTTGTCCGTAACCACGCCTAGGCGGATAGGCACTTTCAGCCCTGCCTAGGAAGCTGTCGGATTTAGGACTGATCTACTGCGGAAAAGCCGGATTTGGACAGATTTCCCGATCCTTTTCGTTAAATAGCTAAGGCTATTCGCCTCAAAGGATCGAAAAATCTGCCTCAAACTGCCTTTCCCTCGCTACGATCGCCTAAATCCGATAGCCTCCTAGAAACAGAACGAGCATGCTCAGCGCTCGAAATCTACGATCAACGGTACAGTGAAGTCGTTAGGATATCTTTAAAATAGAATGTTCGCGCTAATCCTTACAGTCAAGAAACAAAAAAATCCCTGTTAGGGATGCTACCGTGGCCAGTAGCTCAGCCGCCCGCAGGATCGTTTAAGCTGAGTATGATATCCAACGCCAGACACAAGGCACCTAATCCGCTTTCTCCCGATGCATTTTGTCAGCTTGTAAAAGCCCTGCCTCCCGATAAGATATCGACCCTCCCCTTAGATCGGCTACCCACGAATATCCCGGCCGATATGGGTGCTAACTTACCCCCGGCATCCCGTGCTGCTGTTGAGCATTTGTTGCATACAGCCTATTCTTCCCGTCAAATCCAGAGCCAAGAGAAAGAGCACAGCCTGAGGGACGAAGTAGTCACTATGCTCAAAAAGGCAAGTCTTCTGGAGGACAACATTAAGGTCAAGGTTTTTAAGGGAAAGGTCGGCAACCTGATTCAGATGCTGTCGCACTCCCGCAACGATACAAGCCAAGTCTACACCAAACGAATCGAAAAAAATCTCGGACATATCAATAATTTATTATTCGACGTCAATAGTGAGTACGGCAGCTTTCTCGAAATGATCAAGAATCTCGAGCAAATCAATGCCAGCAACGATGCCGAAACAAGAACACTTGACATCAGTATCGATCGGTTACGACGCCAGTCGAATAGAATAACTCGGCTGTTAGGAGAATATTATCTCCTCAGGTTCAAAATCAGCATTCGTGCCATCCAAAGAAAGATCAGACAGATCGAGGATCAAGACCCATCGCTGACGAGTAAGAAGCGAGAACTCGGTACCCTATGTAAACGAATGGATGCCACTCAGAGTTTATGGAAACGCCTGTTCAGAAAACCCCGGGCAAGACAAGAATATAAAACGCTACAGGAGCGCATCGCTGCGCTGGTGAGTGAAATCAAGGTTCTTCAAGTCGTCATTGTTGAGAGCGATCTCACCAGATGGTTGGATGCGATCCATGATGCCAGCCTCAATCCATACTCAAGAAACCGTGTCTCGAAATCGACACAAGAGGCCCATGTCGCACTGCGACGTATCCTCACCCGATATTGCACACTGCAGGAGGATACTGCGCTACAGATAGCCCACACCCCCTTTCTAGAGGACACACCGAAATTCGCCATTGATTCCTTATTGACATCGGAACAATCGACGCTCCATTATTTCATCCGAGATAAAAAAGGCATCCATCCTTGGTTTGTTGATGAAGCCCAAAAAAAGCTGAAGGCGTTGAAGCGCCTGCGCAAGCGAACCTTCGCGGAGCTGCGCCGCACGAGTAAGGTCTATCGTCGAGTAGCGCAGGAATAGTGATTCGTGTTGAGATTTTACGATTGAAGATTACTCAAAGACAGACTGAAGATGAGATCTAAAATAGGTAAGGAATGGGTATATTGCTGAACAATTCCTCATTCCCTGGCCATCACCAACAGGGTATCGATCTTGTTTTTACTTAGTTTGGCGCGGATTCGATTGAGTTGTTTACGATTGTTATAAGGCCCGATTCTGACCCGGTACCAGGTACTACGATCCACACGAACTCTCTGAATATTGGATTCGACGCCCAGCAGGGCGAGTTGCGCCTTGAGGCTGTCGGCCTCATGGGGCTTTTGAAAAGATCCAACCTGCAAAATATAGGCGGGCGAAGAACGGGAAGGAGACTTTTTGCTATCCCGAGAAGCATCGGTTGCAGCAGGCCGAGAAATCTGTTGAGTTTGCTCTTGGCTAGGTGTCTCCGGAACCAAGACCTCTAACTCTGGAAGCAGGGTGTAAAAATCAAACTTGCGTCGCGTAGCCGGGGATGCCTCTTGAGACTGTTCGATAGCTCGGTCTTGAATTTCAGGGACTGGACTGAAGGCCGCGTGCCGGCTCTTCTTCAACGCCTGTTGGCCATTGAGATAGATAAAAAACGCCACCACAAGTCCAACGGCCAACCCCATTATAAACCATAACCAGCCGGGTAACGGCTTGCCAGACTTGCGGTGAAGGTTTTTGTAATCCCTAGTCATATCTACATGGTTTCCGGAGCTGATATACCCAGCAAAGATAAACCATTGTGGATGACTTGACGGGCAGCGAGTATTAGCATGAGCCGAGCATTGCGCAAAGCGCCATCATCGACAAGAAACTGGTGGGCATTGTAATAAGTGTGAAAAGCATTGGCGAGCTCTCTAAGAAAATGGGCCAATTGGTGAGGCTCCCGATTGAGCGCGGCCAATTCCACAACTTCTGGATAACGCGCGAGTTGCACACTCAGCGCCTGCTCGTGGTGCTCGTTAAGGCGTTGCAAATCGGCGCTGCTTGCATCGAAGCTCAAACCTTTCTCTTCCAGCTGGTGCATTACGCTGCAGATTCGCGCATGGGCATATTGGATGTAATAGACTGGATTATCGGCCGATTTCGATTTAGCAAGATCCAAATCGAAATCTAGGTGTTGCTCGCATTTTCGCACAACGTAAAAAAAACGGGCGGCATCCTTACCCACCTCTTTGCGTAATTGACGCAAAGTGACAAATTCACCAGACCGGGTCGACATCTGAACCTTCTCACCACCACGGTAGAGATTGGCGAATTGCACCAACAGCACATCGAGCTTTGACGACTGATCTCCCAGGGCCTCCAAGGCCGCCCTGATCCTGGGAACATAGCCATGATGATCCGCCCCCCAGACATCGATCACCTCATCATAGCCTCTTTCGAGCTTATCCATATGATAAGCAACATCTGAGGCGAAATAGGTGCTCTGACCATTCTCTCGCACCAACACGCGATCCTTTTCATCGCCAAAGGCCGTGGAGCGAAACCACAAGGCCAGATCCTTCTCATACACATGGCCTGCTTCACGCAACCGCTCTACAGCAAGATGAACTGCACCACGTTCAACCAGGGTTTTTTCTGAATACCATTCGTCGTAAACGACGCCAAACCTCTCAAGGTCATCGCGAATATCATCCAAAATAACATTCAACGCCAGCTCAAAAACGAACCGATAACGATTGTCCCCCAACAACGCCTTGGTGCGCGACACAAGGGCGTCGATATGGCGCTCTTTGTCTCCACCGCCAGATTCATCGGGGGGAATACCGCGAAATATTTCTGCCGCGCTATGACGGTAGATCTCACCATGGTCTCGGTGCAAGGTCGCGGCAATATCCCAAACATAATCGCCTTGATAACCGTTAGCGGGAAATGCAAACTCCTCGCCGGTCAGCTCAAGGTAACGCAGCCATACCGATGCACCAAGAATATCCATTTGTCGACCGGCGTCATTCACGTAATATTCCCGATGAACCCGACACCCGATGGCCTCCAATAAATTGGCCAGCGTTGCCCCATATGCCGCACCGCGACCGTGCCCTACATGTAAAGGACCGGTAGGATTTGCAGACACAAATTCGACTTGGACTCGCCTGTTGTTACCTATTTTGCTTTCTCCGAAACGCGCTCCCTGACTCAGGATGCTCTTAACGATGGAAAGGTAGGCCCCTGCCCGCAGATAAAAATTGATAAAACCCGGACCGGCGATCTGCACCTTGTCGATATCGGGCGAATCGGGCAGCTGTTGGACAATGGCTTGGGCAATTTCGCGCGGCGCTCGCCGCGCCACCCTGGCCAGCGACATGGCGACGTTACAGGCAAAATCACCATGGGCCTTATTTCTGGTACGGGTAATCTGTATTTGTTGGCCCACACTACCGGGCAAGGTCCCATCGGCCTGTAAACTTTCGATCGCCGCTTGAACCAATATGCGAATTTTCTCTTTCACCCTTATTCCCTTACTTGAATTATCTGCAAATCATGCAATTCTAGTTGAACTCGGCTCTGTTGACATTGGTGCATCGATTTTATTTATGTGGGATTTGCGTGCTGACGAGGTATTTTTTTAGGGGCCGATTATTCCATGTTACACCTAAGAACAGGGTCGAAAGGACTTGACAGACTAAAACCCGTCACTAAGAAAGATCAATAGGATCCACATCCAGAGACCAGCGGACTTTGCGGGTACTGCGCATCGACTTAAATATTTTTATCCATTCATCGAGCAGATCCATGAGCGGGCCACGTTGCTCCGCAATAGCCAATAGATGAACCCGATACATTCCCGATCGCCTTTCCATAGGTGGTGGCGCCGGACCCAGGATGTTCAGCCCTTGGCAGAGGGCCTTGGTAGTTGAGGATCGAACCTGTTCCAGAAAGGCCTGGGGAGCATGCGGTTGCGTACCCTCGGCACGCAACAGGGCCATATGTCTATAAGGGGGAAGATCGGCGCTGCGCCGGTCCCGCAGCGCAGCCTCGCCGAAGGCCTCATATCCTCTGGACAACAAGAGCTGCAGCAACGGGTGCTCAGGTTGATGAGTCTGCAATATCACCTTGCCAGGTTTACCGGCCCGGCCCGCACGACCGGCGACCTGAACGATCAACTGCGCCAGCCGCTCGGTGGCACGAAAATCGGTGCTGTATAGCCCGTAATCCACGTTTACGATGCCCACTAAGGTCACCTCTGGAAAATCGTGACCTTTGGACAACATCTGGGTACCAATCAGTATCCGATGTTCGCCTCGATGAATCTGCTCCAATTTGGTCTGCATCTCACCTCGGCGACGCGTGGTATCCCGGTCGATGCGGATGATGGAGGTATCGTTAAACCGCTGTCTAAGCCCCTGCTCCAAACGTTCGGTCCCAGCGCCTAACTCACGCAAATCTGGGCTCCCACAGTCCGGACAGGTTTGAGGGCGAGACCGCTGCGCCCCACAGTGATGACAGCGCAGCGACCGATGAGCCACATGCACGGTCATAAAGGCATCACAGCGTTCACAACTTACGGCCCAGCCGCATTGATGACAAATGAGCACTGGCGCGAAACCGCGCCGATTAAGGAACAGTAACACCTGCCCATCGGCCTCCAAGTGACGATACATCTCCTCAAACAGTGGTTTGGAAACCCCGTCCTCGATCTCCTGGGATCTGATGTCGATGACCTCGAACCCTGGCAGACTGGCCCCTCCCGCCCGCTCTCGCAGCTTGAGGAGCCGGTATCTGTGGAGTTGAACGTTGCGCAGACTTTCCAGAGAAGGTGTCGCCGAGCCGAGCAGCACCGGGATGCCATACTGCCTGGCCCGGTATACCGAGATATCCCTCGCATTGTAACGAAAGCCTTCCTGCTGTTTGAAGGAAGCATCGTGTTCCTCGTCGACGATGATCAATCCCGGCCGTGCTAACGGGGTAAAAACAGCAGAGCGCGTACCGATGACTACCCCGGCCTCACCCAAGCCCGCCATATACCAGGCACAATGGCGCTGACCATCGGACAATCCAGAATGCAAAACGGCGAGAGGCTGCGAAAAACGACGGCGAAACCGGTTGACGAGCTGCGGAGTAAGCCCAATCTCTGGAACCAGCACCAATACCTGCCGACCCTTCTTCAACAGCTGGTCCGCGAGATTCAGATAGACCTCGGTCTTGCCGCTACCGGTCACCCCGTCCAATAGAAACGCAGTAAACTCCTCTAAGCGCGCGCTAACGGCGTTGACCACATGAGATTGCTGGCCATTGAGCTGCGGAGCATGATCCGCATGACCATGATCAGGTACCAGGCAGGGTCGATTAGTTTTTTGTACTAGCCCCTTTAGGGACAGACCCTTCATGGCTGGGTGCCAATGATATTGCAACTGATGCAGCTCGCAACCCCCTAGACCGGCGGGAGACTTATTCAACAGCTGTAACAATGCGAACTGTTTTGGAGCCCGTTTGAGCTGATCGGGAGTAATCAGGCGGCCCTGGTCCGTAATCCGCCATACCACTTCGCCTTCCACCACTGCCTTTTGACCCTGACGTAAGCGTTTGGGCAAGGCGGTGCTGACCACCTCGCCGATAGGAAAGTGATAATAAGCACTCGACCATCGCAACAGCTCCAACAATTTCTGCTCGAGGACAGGTGCGGAATCCAGGACGTCGACTACCCGTTTCAGTCGATTTTGCGCAACTCGACTCTGATAGCTCAGCCCCATGATCACGCCGATTGCCTGGCGCCGCCCGAAGTTCACTCTAACCCTCATTCCAACTTTGATACCCCCCCCTGCAGATCCAAGAGGTGGAAGATAATCGAAGGTGTCATACAACGGCGAGGGTACTGCAACCTGGAGAATCAGCGGTCCTGACATCATTGGCTAGAATTCAGCGTTGACGAAGCGAGTATACGAAACGAAATAGGCAGCCTATACGCACCCAGGATATACCGGGCACCGCCTTAATATAGATTAGCTCTAGTTAAAAAGAGGGTTATCCACAAAAACTGTGGATAACTTTGTGGATTAGTTGTCATAAACCTGCAGATAATGACACTAATGGTCCTTTAATCAAAACAAACATATCCCACGAAAACTAAATAATAGGCTTATTAATCAATAAATTATATACACCAGACTGATCGACGCACAAACCCGTCGACAACATATAGTGCAAAAATCGGGCATAATGCATTTTGTGCATAAAATGATATTTTTCATCGATTTGACCTTGACAAACCTAGACTTCAGTGCGCTCTTATATGCGCAACCAGCCGTAGGTCGAGGCTAAGTGTTTGATCCTGAGCGACTTGAGAATTGACCGTACTTTGCATGGTGAGCAACTTTCCGCCCGGGAGAGGATCATATTATCGGATTATCAAGCCAGATTGAATAAGACCCTCAGCCCAGTAGCCTGTCCAAGGTTTGCATTTCCCCTGGGTTTGCATATAAATTGCCCAGTAGCAGATCCTGTCCTTTGGAGGTGATCATCGTGTACGACTTGACTCAACAGGTACTGCGTACCGACAAATCAGGCATGCCGTTGGAATGGATCGGCTATCAGGAGGCGGTGCGCCTCTACTATACCGATCAGGTCGCGTATTATTGCGGAACCGCCCTGTATCGAATCCATGGCGGTATTAGCGCCTGCACCGGTGCTCAAAGTGTCATCGAGATCAATTCAATCATTGCCACTAACGGCAGCAATAGATCAATACTCCATGACTACGTCCCTCCGTTGAACAACCCTGCACTGTTCAGACGTGATGCGCAGCTCTGCCTGTATTGCGGTATTGCTTACCGCGATAAAGAACTCTCCAGGGACCACGTCAGGCCATTGAGCTGGGGTGGCAAAGATCATTGGAACAACGTAGTCTCTGCCTGCAAACGTTGCAACAATCACAAGGCAGGGCGGACCCCGGAGGAGGCAGGGATGGAGTTACTGGCCATACCCTTTACGCCTACCCATGCCGAATACATCTACCTGCAGGGGCACAGGGTATTAGCTGATCAAATGGAGTTCCTGATGGCCCACTTCCCGCGCAGTAGCCCATTGCACGAGCGCCTGCGCAACAGGATTTAATTTAAATCTAGATCCTGCAAGTGATCTCACTACACCATTAAAAATTTACCAAGATATGAAATACCGCAGGGAATCCGAAGCAAGGCACAACAGTAAATCCCGTATCGGTGTGCTGTTGGTCAACCTCGGCACCCCGGATGCTCCGACCACAGCCGCCGTACGTCGTTATCTGGCCCAATTTCTCTGGGACCCTCGGGTGGTGGAGATCCCCAGGATACTTTGGTGGCCGATACTCCATCTGATCATTCTCAACACTCGCCCGGCAAAAAGCGCGAAGCTCTACCGCAAGATCTGGACAGCACAAGGTTCACCGCTGCTGATAAATTCGCAACGCCAGTGTGAAGCCATAGCCTATCGTCTTCAGCAACGATTCCATGACCGTATCGCGGTATCGTTGGCGATGCGCTACGGACAACCATCGATCCCCAAGGGCTTGGAGCGACTCCATGAGGCCGGGGCCAGAAAGCTTCTTGTCCTCCCCCTCTACCCTCAATACTCCGCAACAACGACCGCATCGACCTTCGACGCGCTTGCCGATGAGATGAGGACGCGGCGAAGGTTGCCCGAGATACGGTTTATTTATGGTTATTGCGATGAACCGAATTATATCAAGGCCCTTGCCGCTAGGATTGAACAGGGGTGGCAGCAGCATGGCCGGGCGAAGCTCTTGTTACTCTCTTACCATGGCCTCCCCAGACGCTGCCATGAACTGGGAGACCCCTATTATCGGGAATGTCATAAAACCTCGAAACTACTCGCCGAGCTACTCTGTCTTGAGGATACCCAATGGCGCACCAGCTTCCAGTCACGCATGGGACGATTGGAATGGCTCAAGCCCTACACCGATAAGACACTTGAACAGTTGCCCGCGGAGGGAATTAAATCGGTCAGTGTGTTCTGCCCTGGATTTGCCGCGGATTGCCTAGAAACACTCGAAGAGATTGCGATGGGGAATCGGGAACTGTTTCTGGCAGCCGGTGGGAAGCGGTTCAGCTACATCCCCGCACTGAACGACAGCGTGGAACATATCGATGCCCTGACTAGCCTGATTCTACGCCATATCGAGGGTTGGCCACAGCGCTGCGGCGCACGGTGATCGTAGCGAGGGAAAGACAGTTTGAGACAGATTTTTCGATCCTTTGAGGCGAATAGCCATAGCGTGTAACGAGAAGGATCGGGAAATCTGTCCAAATCCGGTTTTTCCGCAGCAGATCAGCCCTAAGTCCGGCAGACTCCTAGTTCCGA
>JBDLIZ010000003.1:0-30216 GCA_039714615.1 Pseudomonadota bacterium
GAAAAAGAGCTCATCAGTAGCCTGTCTCAGCGCTTGAAAAAATTCCGCAGTAAAGATGTCGCCCTCTTTCGCCACCAGGGCAACCAGGATCCTGTTGGCTCCACCGAACTCTTGCCGATATTTTGTAAAGGTCTGCATATACTCATGCTCGACCGGCAAGAGCTTGGTAAACCCCGCATCGACGCGCAGCTGAAACGCAAAAAAAACCATGACCAAGGTTACGGCCGCAAACGCCCCAACCACCATCAACCGGTGGCGGAAGATCAGACTTTCAAGTCGACGTACCAAGTGCGAGTCGGTCATCTTTACCGGTCAATGTGCCTCCGGTTTAGTCACAGAAAGTACCTTGGCACCCCGCTCACCAACAACAATCAAGTCCCCCGTACTGGACTGCACGATAGCGGAGAGCCCTTCCCGAGCCAGCTGTTGCCTGAGTGAAAAACTGTGCCCGCCATCATGACTGACCAAGACCGTACCGCCCAAACCAACGATGATGATAGAACCATCCGCCAATACCAATCCATCCGTAAGCATCTCCTGTGTTGAACTGGCGATGCGCTGCCAGTGCTTGCCACCATCATCGGAACGAAACAGATGTCCTCGCAGACCAAATGCAAGCAGTCCCTGGCCCCTCAGTGACAGGACACCAAAAAAAGAACCATGATAGGGAGAAGGCATGGTTTCCCAAGTCTGGCCATTGTCATCAGAACGAAACAAGCGCCCTGCCTCGGCAGCGATGTATAAGCAGCCATTTGGCGCAGGGGTTATACTATTGAGATGAAAGTCGAAGGGTTCCGATAATCCACCGTCTAGAACGGTATCCTCGTTGGAATTATCGGCATTCGGAAAATCTCCGTTACGCTCTGAATCTCTGCCAAGAGAATTGAACTCTTCCCGCGACCAGCTTTCCCCTCCATCCGAGGTCGTTAGATACAGGCCATAGGCACCCACTGCAATGCCGTAATCGGAATTTTTGAACCAGACATCCAGCAGCGGGACCTCCTCTTGAGGGGCAAAGTGAACACGTCTCCAGCTTTCGCCACTGTCCTGCGTTCTCAATATGATCGCATCATGGCCCACCGCCCAACCCAGTCGTTCGTCGTGGAAAACAACGCCGGTTAGAGTCGTACGCGTGGGCACATTGCATTGATTCCACGGGCCTTGGGGGTGTTCGGCCACGAGTATATGCCCTCGTTCGCCGACAACCACGATATGGTTTCCTACGGCTTTGGCATCGAGGAGTAACGATTCAGAGGCCAGTGGTGCACTCACCGAATACTCTATCGTACTCGGGGTTAGGTCTCCTGCGAGGGCAAACTGAACCAACAAGGTTAAACCTATGAACCCACTCATTACCGTCTGGACATAGGGCCATGCAAGACCTTTTTGTTGTTTTTGTTTTAGCCCCAAACATTTAACCTTATGTCTAACACCGACTTCTCCCATGTCCTGCCAATGGTGGCCCCTAGCGCCGGCCGTCTCGACGCAATGCCGAGGGGGTGAAGTCCCTGGGGCTTAGTTTTACGTTGAATCTATAAGGCCTATATTCATTGTCCAGCCCTATGGCCAAGTAACGGCCGGATTGCAAATCGGTGTGGACCTCCAAGGTGGTCCAAAGATTTGGCACGTTATAGTAGTTCATTGCAAAACCCTCGGAGACACGCCACAGCTGATCACGATTATCATACTGATCGACAAGCAGAACCTGCCATGAATCCTCGTCCAAATAAAAGGTTCTGCGTTTATAGATGTGCCTAGCCCCATCCTTCAGTGTGGCCTCAACCACCCAGACACGATGCAGTTCATAACGGGGATACTCGGGATTGATGTGCAGGGGTTTGAGTATGTCATTGTACTTGAGCTTGGGGTTCTGTAACCGGTAGTTGTTGTACGGGACGTAGACCTCTTGCTTACCCATCAGCTTCCAGTCGTAACGTTGCGGACTGCCGTTATACATATCGAACTGATCGGTGGTACGTTGACCGTCAGCGGCCGTACCCGGATTATCGAAGGCCACATTCGGTGCCCGGCGCACCCGGCGCTGCCCCGTGTTGTATAACCACGCCTTGCGGTGCTCCCTGCTCTGGTCCAGGGTTTCATGCACTAGCAGAATCCCTCCAGCCAGCCGCGCAGGGGCTACTACTTTTTGTTTGAAGAAGATGATAATATTGTTGAGTCCTTGCTCAGTCACCCCCTCATGGGCGTAGTTGAAATCAAACTGATCCTCGAACTTTACCAAGGTATACGCACCCCTTCGGGTCGGTGCGGCCTGCGCTATGGTGCGTGCCGCCTTATCGGCCCGCCAGCGTAAGATATGGTTCCAGATCACCTCCAGACCATCGTTCGGGATGGGAAACGGAATACCTATGACCGCTCCATGCACCCCATTACCGTCATCAGTGAGTCTGGCGGTGGCAGCGGCCTTGCGGGTGGCATCGTAGATCCGCTGTGGCGCGGCCGCAGTGCGGCGCGTTTCATATACATGCATCTTAAAACTATCCGAGTAAAGGCCCAGCATGGCCTGGTGTCCCGCAGACAGATTGTCTCGATACTGGTCTTTGTTTTCCCCCGTGATCGTGAACAGGATCTCATCCTCAGGGAAAGGATCCGTATAGTGCTCACCTTCCACATAAGCTGATGGTGGTTTCGTCAGTCCCCCGTTCCAGGAGGGTATGGTGCCGTTTGCATTTCCCGCTTTTTCTCCCCCCAGAGGGGTCAAAACGGTACCGAGTTTTTCAAGATCTTCAGGGGATAAACCGGCCGAGGCATTACTCACTATGATGATCAAGATCGTTATACCAAGAAAGATAATAATAGATGGCACATTCATGATTTCTACCTTCTCAGAATGAGTAGCTGAGACTGGCCGCTACAAGGTCACGGTCATTGATCAGATTGAAATCGCCTGCACCGAAATAGTTGGTATAAGCGACATCGGCCCGCCAGGTGTTCAAGTAGGTGGCCGCCAGGCCTACCGAGACGGCCTTGCGACCTTCCAGAAAATTTTCTCCGGGTCCGGGCGAAATGCCGTTGACATCATGACGCCAAGCCAACCGCGGTAGCAGGTTGATGGCCCCGATGGCGTTATTGTAAGTAAGTTGACCACGAATCTGATATCCCCAAGAGGTCTCGCTCACGAAATGGTCCGAGCCCAGTACTTGCCCCGCGAAGGCCTGATTGGCGGTAGGGGCAAGCAATGCATTTCCTCCCAGTCCCGTATTGGGGCCGTTGAGCCGCAGACCGTTACCATTCGGACCACCACTGGTTTGGCTGGGATAGTCCAGGACATGAGTTACCCCCAGCTCCGCCACCAGAACCGACTCGTCAGCCCCAAAATTGGGACCGAAAAGCCGGGTCGCCGTAGTCTGGACCTGAAGGATATCCAACTCAGCAAAACCGGGCACATCGGTCGCGAACTGACCGTTGAAGTTCCCAACTTGATTGACGGCGGCCGCGCCCGAACTTACCGCCCCCAAGATCGCTCCGATGATCTCTATGGTGTTGATCTGTACGGGCACGTCCTGGCGATAGGAAAGCTCGCCTTGTAAGGCCCAGCCCGTGGTACCTAGCTGGGTATTAAAGCTGGTCCCGAAGGTTTTAGTATCCTCTGGATATTCGATACGGTAAAAGGCCGTGCGGCCAAAGGCATCGCTCACCGCATCGGCAATGGCCCCCTGCGTCTTGGCTCCGAGACCTCCACCGACCAAACCTTCAGCCACCGCCGCCTGCGCGATGACAGTGGCCTGGTTCAAGGATTGTCCCAGTGACTGCCCCAAGGCGATTGCTTGAGTGATGCCCACCGTAATAGCCGCCACAGCAACCTGCGCACCACTGCCTGCGGCGGGATTCGCTGCCGGCCCTTGAATGGCGCCGGCCGTCAGCGCCCCATCGAGAGTGCCCGTCACAGCGCTCACGATCGGCAGGCCACTATGGTTATTGAAAAAATAGAATCCAAACTCGGTGTCGTTGAGTTCGGGGACCAGCCAGCGTAAGGCCACACCAAACTGTGGAGAATCTGAAGCCTCTCGATCAGGGGCTCGGGGAACGGCCTGGAAGGTATCGGAAGCAGGGGCGAAACTGCCGTCTGGCCGGGTACCATCCGGATAGGTTCCCCGCCCTAGAACGACCCGATCTGCGCTGTCGCCGGCGAAATCGCTGGTACTGAAATAACTGCCTGGCGGATCTATTTCGGTTTTCTTCCACGCCCATTGATAGAAAAGCTCTAGCGATGTGTCATCCGTTGTAGCAAAGTTCAGCACCACCATCGGAACGGGCAACAAGGCCTCCTTGAGTTCGGAGCCTGGTACCCGCAAGGCAGTGACATCGACGGGATTGATGGAATTGATACCGTTTTGTATAAACGAGCTCTCGCCCCAACTCAACACCTGATTTCCAACCCGGATCTCCCCCGGAATGTCACCGAGACCGAATCGATACCAACCGTAGGCATCCAGTAACCTGGCCCTCGATCCCACCAGGTCTCGCGCCTGAGACGAGAATTCAGTGCGCCGCGTACTCCCGTCCTCGACCTGGAAATCATAAAAAGCGCTGCCACGGACAAAGACACCCGCATCCCTGTAATTGAGTTCCACTTCACTGGTGGCCTTGATGACATTACTGAACAGGTCACCGTCGTTATAGTTCAAATTACCGTTATCGATATTCGAGGAAAATCCCTGCCCTCCATGCGCCACCGAGACCAAAGCATCGTCGCGATCCGCCACTCTCGCGCTAATACCGTAAGAGAGCGTCGTATCCCAGCTGCCAAAGAGGTCTCCACTCTCGATATTGATAGCGATTGCCGATGTGCAGTAAAAAAACACCAAGATAACACTCGCTTGCGCGCCTGCCGGCAAGTTCCAAATGCGATGATCAGGGATAGTTAGACAATGTGTACCCATAGGAAACGCCTTCGGAAATTTGCTTTATTCGGGGCGAGATTAACGCGGCATATCCGTCATGGGTATATATACCCATGACGGATGATTTTTTAGCGTGCAGCATGCATCCCGATGTCATTCGCTACGGGCATAGCCACATGTCATAAAAATGTCATCTTCCTCATGGGAGACTATAGCAACGTTAGAGCAAAACGCAATATGATGGGATGAACTCAATGTCAGACAGGGAACTGCTCTCGCAGTTGGCGCCGTAGAATCTTACCCACATTTGACTTAGGTAACTCTAGGCTGAATTCGATGTATTTGGGACGTTTGTAGGCCGTGAGATTTTTTTTACAATATTGTCGCAAATTGTTTTCCGCAAGATCAGAGTCTTTTTTAACGATCACGGCCTTGACAGCTTCACCTGTTTTATCATCTGCTACTCCGAAGACCCCCACCTCCATAACGCCTGGGTATTCTGCAATAACACTTTCGATCTCATTGGGATATACATTGAAACCAGACACGATGATCATATCCTTCTTACGGTCTACGATCCTTACATAACCCTCACTATCCATGGTGGCCATATCTCCAGTACGAAACCAGCCCTGCTCTGAAAGTACCATTTTGGTTTCTTCCGGACAATTCCAATAACCCTTCATGACCTGTGGGCCTCTGATGCAAAGCTCCCCCACCTCACCAAAGGGCAAGTGATGACCGTCATCGTCCTGGATGGAACAATCGGTCGATGATAACGGCAATCCAATACTACCGTTATACTCTACTGTGTCTAAGGGATTGATACAGGCCGCCGGCGAGGTCTCCGTCAACCCATAGGCCTCAATAAGGGGTACCCCGGTAGCCGCCATCCATCTCTTAGCAACCACGGCTTGTACCGCCATCCCTCCCCCTAACACCATTTTCAATCCGGAGAAATCCAATTCCGAGAACCCAGGTGAGTTCAGCAGTCCGTTAAATAGCGTATTGACCCCAGTGATGCAGGTAAACCTTACCCTAGAGAGTTCCCGCACGAAACCTTTCATATCACGCGGATTGGTAATCAGATGATTGAGGCCGCCGAGTTTGAGGAAAACCAAACAGTTGGCCAGCAATGAAAAGATATGGTAGAGCGGTAGGGCCGTAATGACGGTCTCTTTGCCTTCTATCAATAGGGATTGAAACCATGCCGAGGCCTGCTGAACGTTGGCCACCATATTGCCATGAGTGAGCATGGCACCCTTGGCCATCCCAGTGGTTCCGCCGGTATACTGCAAGAAAGCGATATCGTCGTAATCCACACGAGGCTTATCCAATGTGAGCCCTTGCCCCTTTACCAAGGCCTTGGTAAAGGGGATCGCATTGGGTAAAGAATAAGCAGGTACCATTCGTTTTATATATTTGACAACGAAGTTGACCAGTGTTGATTTTGGGAATCCCAACAAGTCACCAACGCCAGTCACGATAACATGTTTGACATCGGTCTCATTGACCACTTCAGCCACTACGTGGGCATAGTTTTTCACTACCACGATGGTGCTGGCCCCTGAGTCTCTTAACTGATGTTTCAACTCGCGGGGGGTATACAAGGGATTGGTATTGACCACCGTCAAGCCGGCCATAAAGGCCCCGAACATGACCACGGGATACTGCAGCAGATTGGGGAGCATGATGGCAATACGCTCCCCCTTTTGTAGCTCTAACGCCTGCTGCAAGAAGGCAGCGAAACGGTGGCTGAGCAGATCAAGATCAGCATAGCTGAGCTGCTGGCCCATGTTTGCATAGGCAGGGGCATCGCTGAACCGCTGGACGCTACGCTCAAACAGATCCGGCAGCGAGGAATACTCCTTCACATCCACCTCCACCGGAATACCCGGTGGATAATTCTTCAACCACACATTTTCCATTGCCGGCTCCGCGATTGTGAGTGTCATCGGGGCACTTCATATACCCATGACGAATGAGTTTTCAGGACCCATAGCACATCGCCTTTGCCGCATAGCCGCGTTAGAACACGAAAACCATAGGAATAACTATGCCTTACGTGTTCTGCCTTGCTCTGCAACAAATCCAACGCACTCTGCTCACCCGAAAACCCATCCGTCATGGGTATATCATTGCTTTGTCGATCTGCATGCAGATCGGTAAAGACCACGAGAAGCTATCGACCCTACCTCAATCTATGAACAGATCAGAATAAAGCGGTGCCTCAGGATCTATGGCATAGTGGCTCAAATCCGTAATACCCTCTTGCGCCAATACCTCTTCGTCTATAAAAAAATTTCCCGTACAGACCCTGCTGCCCCTAATCAAGATGGCATGCGCGGCATCGGCTACAATTTGAGGGCTGCGGCAATTCTCGGCCTTGACCTTGCCTTCCAACATGGCCAACGCCGCGGTATCGATGACGGTTCGTGGCCACAAGGCATTCACCGCAATGCCTCGGTTGCGAAATTCCTCTGCCATGCCCAACACATACATGCTCATACTATATTTAGAGATTGTGTATGCAGTATGCTGCTTGAACCACCTTGGATTCAAGGACAGGGGAGGGGCAAGATTCAAAATGTGAGGATTCCGAGCCCTGAGCAGGTCGGGGATACAGGCCTTGGTACAGCTAAATGTCCCCCGCAGGTTCACATCGACCATCAGATCGAACCGCTTCATGGGAGTGCTTAAGGTATCGGCCAGAAAGATAGCACTGGCATTATTGACCAGGATATCGATGCCACCAAAGTGGTTTCGTGCCTCCTCAACCGCCCCCTTGACACGTTGCTCATCGCGAATATCCACCTTCAGCGCCAGCGCCTTACCACCGGCCTTCTCGACCTCCTCGGCCACTGCATGAATCGTTCCCGGCAGTTTGGGCCGGGGTCGGTCCGTCCTCGCCAGGATGACAATATTGGCCCCATCCAGGGCCATTCTAACGGCTATCGCCCGACCGATACCTCGACTGGCGCCAGTAATAATTATAGTCTTATTTTTTAACGTGCCCACCCTAGTTATTTGTCCTCCCTTCTAAACGATGTTTTCAAAGACTCCGGCGGCCCCCATCCCAGTACCTACGCACATGCTAACCACACCGTATGTTAACTGGTGACGCCGTAAACCATGAATTACCGTGGCGGTGCGCACGGCACCCGTAGCTCCCAGTGGATGGCCAAGTGCAATCGCGCCGCCCAAGGGATTGACCTTACTTGTATCGAGTCCCAGTTCATTGATCACGGCGACACTCTGGGCTGCAAATGCCTCGTTCAACTCCACCCAATCCAGCTGATCCTGTTTTAGCCCTGTTTGTTTGAGCACTTTGGGAATGGCCTTGATCGGTCCGATCCCCATAATTTGCGGATCGACTCCGGCTACAGAGTAGCCTAGAAATCGGGCCATGGGAACCAGGTCATAGGTCTTCAGGGCACGTTCACTCGCCAGCAGCACAGCAGCCGCACCATCGCTCATCTGAGAACTGTTACCCGCAGTGACGCTACCATGAGCGGCAAAAGCGGGACGCAATTTTGCCAGAGCCGCCAGGCTGGTGTCAGCGCGCGGTCCCTCATCGGTATCAACCCGCTGGCATTCCCGCATGACCTCCTGCTTATCCAGATCCGGGGTGGCATTGATGATCTCATAGGGCAGGATTTCTTGCTCGAACTCCGAAGCCCCGATCGCTGCTACTGCCCGCTGGTGACTCTCCAGGGCGAATGCATCCTGGACCTGGCGATCCACTTTCCAACGCAACGCGACATTTTCCGCGGTGATACCCATGCCATAGGCGATGCCGACATGTTCATTATCCCTTAACAAGCGTGGGTTAAAGGCCGCCTTGTTTCCCATCATGGGGATCAAGCTCATGCTTTCCACCCCACCGGCAACCATCAACTCGGCCTCGCCTAATCGGATCCGGTCCGCAGCCATCGCCACAGCCTGTAGCCCCGAGGCACAGAAGCGGTTAATGGTGATCCCCGGCACCGACTCCGGCAAACCGGCGAGCAGCAAACCGATGCGGGCCACATTCATCCCCTGCTCGGCCTCGGGCATGGCACAGCCGATGATCACATCCGCGATTTGCTGTCTATCGAGCTGCGGATAACCGTCCAACAATCCCCTTAGCACATGCACCAGCATGTCGTCCGGCCGGGTATGCCTGTACATGCCTCTGGGGGCCTTACCCACCGGGGTGCGTAGGGCATTTACGATATAGGCCTCTTGGATCTGCTTGGTCATGGTCATTACTCGCTTAGGAGGACATTAGCTTTTTAAGATTCACAGCTTAATTCCGCAACGGTCTGCCCTTCTCCAGCATATGCTGAATCCTCTGCTGGCTCTTATCCATCTTCAGCAGACTCATGAAGGCCTCAATCTCCAGTCGCAGCAACCACTCATCGCTGACCCGCGAACCGGCATCTACATCACCACCGCAGAAGATCGACGCCAATCGTGAGCCGATTTCGTAATCGTGCTCGGAGATAAAACCGCCTTTGCGCATATTCACTAACTGAGCCCCCAAGGTTGCCGCACCCGTAGCACCGGCCACCGGGATGTCGCGGCGCAATACCGGCGGACGATAGTTCCCCTCATACAGCGCCAGAGCCTCTGACTTAGCCACATGCAGCAGCTCGTGATGATTGAGCACCACCCTGTCGGCAGGGCGCAGATAGCCCCATTGACGGGCCTCCATGGCGCTGCCGGAAACCTTGCCCAAGGCGACCTGCTCAAAGAAGCTGGAAATAAAGGGAAATACATCGGCACCCTGAGCCGCATCGGCGGCACGGCGCACCAACTCCTTACATCCCCCCCCAGCCGGGATCAATCCCACCCCGACCTCCACCAGACCGATATAACTCTCCAGGGCCGCCACCACCCGATCACAATGCATGACAAATTCGCAACCTCCGCCCAAGGCCATGCCCTGTACGGCGACCACTGTAGGAACCATGGCATGCTTTAGCGCCATGCTGGCCTGTTGAAATCTGCGCACTACATCTTCAACTCCAGCGATCTCACCAGAGCGCACCGCCGTCAGGACCTCCAGCAGATTGGCCCCGGCGCAAAACGGGGCTTGCGATTGCCAAACGACCAGGGCCTTAAAGTCGTCCTCAGCGGCCTTGACCGCGCGTAAAACCCCCTTGAGCACAGCATCGCTGACCGTATGCATCTTGGTCTTGAAACCGAGTACCGCGATCTGATCGCCGTTGTGCCACAAACGCACCGCCTTAGTCTCAAAAACGGTTTCAGTTACCGGGGATGGCTCGCCCAGGAGCCGCTCTGGAAAGTGCTGACGGCGATATACGGGATGGACGGAACGGGGAATCACCTGCCCCCGGTCCGCAGACCATGAACCCTCGGGACCATGCACGCCATCGCGCTCGGGTTCACTCACCCACTGAGGCAAAGAGACCTCGCTCATGGTCTTGCCCGCCGTGATCCTGTCGATCAACCGGGCACTGACGTCTTGCCAGCCAGCGGCCTGCCAGATCTCGAAGGGCCCCATGCTCCAGCCATAACCCCAGCGCAGGGCCAGATCGACATCGCGCGCGCTATGGGCAATCTCTTTGAGGTGATAGGCGCAGAAATGAAACAGGTCGGCAAATATCGACAACAGAAAATCCGCCTGCGGGTGATCATAGTCTAAAAGGGCCCGGTACTTGCCCGCAACCACCGGGGTTTTGAGGATCTCGCGCACCCGCTGATCCAACGCTGAACTTACCCGCCGGTAATTCTGAATCGAGGGGTCAAATACATGAATCTCTTTATCCTGTTTTTGGTAGACGCCGATCCGGCTCTTCTGACCCAGTGCGCCCTGTTCGATCAAGGTCTGGATCCAGGGAGAAATCTGATAATAGGCATGCCATGGGTCTGCCTTGGTCTCATCGGCCAGGGTTTGCACCACATGGGCAAACACATCCAATCCAACCACATCCAAGGTGCGGAAAGTTGCACTCTTGGGACGTCCGATACCCGTTCCGGTCAATTTATCGACCAGATCCGGGGGCAACCCCAGACGTCGCGCATGGTGCATCACCGCCAGCAAGGCAAACACCCCGACCCGATTGCCGATAAAGCTGCAGGTATCCTTGGCCTTCACGACCCCCTTGCCCAGGCTGGTGGTGACAAAACCTTCCAGCAGCCGCATGACATCCTCTCGGGTTTGCCGATGAGGGATTATCTCCAGCAGATGCATGTAGCGCGGCGGGTTAAAGAAGTGCAAGGCACAAAAGCGTTGCTTGATTTCATCGGGCAGGTCCTGGGCCAGCTGGTCTATGCTGATCCCTGAGGTATTGGTCGCCAAAATAGTTTGTTTGCCGAGATGGGGCACGACCTTTTTATACAAATCGTGTTTTAGATCTAGTCTCTCAATAATGGCCTCAATGACCAAGTCGCATTCGCTGAGCCTGGGCAGATGCTGGCCATAATTGACGACCTCTATATTCTGCAAAACATCAGCAATGGCCAGCGGATTTGGTTTCAGACGGGCGAGTCCCTTCAGACCCCGTTTAACGTGGGCATTTTTGTCTTCACCCACAGCTGGCAGTTCGAACAGCAATACCTGTAGGCCGGCATTGGCCAGGTGAGCAGCGATCTGGGCCCCCATCACACCCGCGCCCAAGACCGCGACCCGCCGGATGCGGCGGGTACAGTCCAATAGCCTATCTCCTTGCCGCGAATGGGATTGATCTGTTTGAGCGCCTTTGTTTGAAAGCGGCTGCTTGTCTGTTGCTGTCATTGAATCACCCTCGCAACGAGTTATCGGGCAAAAATAAAGGACGGCTCGACGGTTATCGAACCAGACGCATCCTGTGCTAGGCAGCCTTTCCCGTGGCCTGCCGGGCAGCTTGGCTACTGGGGGTGAAATCATCGACCATGATGGCGGCCCGGGTCGCCCTGCGGGCCTCACGGACCTGGGCGGCCTCCTCGGCATTGATGACCCTTCTGGCGACCGCCTCATCCAACCATGGACCAATCTCTTCGAAGGCTGGGGCCTGCAGGCCCGCCTTTCTGAGCTTCTGTTCGGCTGCCTCGGCCACGATGACCTGATGCATCGCATATTCCACGCGTCCCGTAACGTCATCGGGATTATCGGTAATGAAAATACCCTCGGTCAGGCGATCTCGTGCCGCTGAGGGTTGCATTAGAATCGAGGCCACGCGATGGCCCAGGGCATCATTGGGGTAACGCAGTTTGTGCCCCAGGGGAAAAACGATGGCACGCAGGATCTGTCCCACCACCAATGAGGGAAAATTACGCATGATCTCGTCCAGGGCGTTTTGTACGTTATAAAGACAATATTTGGCCACCCACTCAACCAGGGGCAGATCCGCATCCGGGCGACCTTGGTCCTCAAATCGTTTGAGTGCCGCGGAACACAGAAACATATAACTGAGCGCATCGGCAAAGCGACCAGAGAGCTTTTCCTTGCGCTTCAAGGCGCCGCCCAGAAACAACAGCGCGCAATCGGCAAGAAATGCAAAGCTGGCACTCATGCGTTCCAGACGCTGGTAGAACCTGGCAATGGACCCCGCAACCGGTTTGGGCGCTAGGCGTCCCCCGCTCAACCCATAGACCAGGGCCCGAGCGGCATTGGTCAGCGTGAATCCTAAATGTTTGAACAACAGGACATCAAACGCCGCTGAGGCAACCGACTTGTCTGAACTCGAGGCCGCTTTAATTTCATCCACCAGATAGGGGTGACAACGCAATGCCCCCTGGCCGAAAATGATCATGCTGCGAGTGAGTATATTGGCCCCTTCAACCGTGATGGCAATCGGGACTGCCTCGTAACCACCGGCCAGATAGTTGCTGGGACCATTACAGATTCCTCGCCCCCCATGGATATCCATCGCATCATTGACCACCTGACGCAGACCCTCGGTATTGTGATATTTGACAATGGCCGATATCACCGAGGGTTTTTCGCCGATATCGATGGCGGCGGCCGTCAACTGGCGTGCCGCATCCATCATGTAGCTCAAACCACCGATGCGTGCCAGCGCCTCCTCCACACCCTCGAACTTACCAATGGGCAGATTGAATTGTTGACGGACCCGAGCATAGGCGCCGGTCAAACGACTGGTGAATTTGCCCCCTCCGGCGCCCAGGGACGGGAGTGAGATTCCACGGCCGACGGAGAGGGATTCCATCAGCATCTGCCACCCACGACCGATGCCCTGTTGACCACCGATGATCCAGTCAAAGGGAATGAATACGTCCTTGCCGAGGGTGGGGCCGTTTTGAAAGGCGGCGCCCAAGGGATAGTGGCGTCTGCCGATTTCAACCCCGGCAGTGTCGGTTGGGATCAGAGCGCAAGTGATACCCAGATCCTCGGTCTCACCGAGCAAATGGTCGGGATCATAGGCCTTGAAAGCCAACCCCAACACCGTGGCCACCGGAGCGAGCGTAATATAGCGCTTGTCCCAGGTGCATCTGAGACCCAGCACCTCCTTACCCTCGAATTCGCCTTTGCACACGATACCAAAATCAGGAATCCCACTGGCATCGGAACCGGCCACCGGACTGGTCAAAGCGAAACAAGGGACTTCTTCACCCTTTGCCAGACGAGGCAAATAGTATTGGCGTTGTCCATCGGTTCCATAGTGCAACAGCAATTCCGCCGGCCCCAGGGAGTTGGGCACCATAACAGTCACCGCCGCCGAATCACTGCGACTCGCTATTTTCATCACTACCGAGGAATGCGCGAACGCAGAAAACCCACGGCCTCCGTATTGCTTGGGGATGATCATGCCAAAGAACCGATGTTTCTTTAGAAAATCCCAGACCTGCGGTGGAAGGTCATTGAGCTCGTGGGTAATCTGCCAGTCATCGAGCATGGCACAAAGCTCTTCAACCGGACCATCGATGAAGGCCTGTTCCTCTGTTGATAACTCGGGTGCAGGGGTCTTGAGGAGTTGATCCCAGCGCGGCTTACCACAAAACAATTCAGCCTCCCACCATACCGTACCGGCTTCGATGGCGGTCTTTTCGGTCTCGGACATGGGTGGCAAGGCATTGCGGATATAATCCAGCATGGGATCACTGAGGTAGCTTCGGCGCAATGAGGGCATATTCAGGGGGATCATCAGCAGTAAAAACAGCCCCCAAAGAACGATCCCGGGGATAAGCGCCAGATACCCCATTAAACTCAGCAGAAAGAGCACAGCCCCAACAATGGCAGTCCAAATCTTGAACGGCAACTGGGTACGCGCCAAGGTATACAATCCTGCAGCAATAATACCTGTCCAGACCAACCATCCCATAGTGCACCTCCTACAATTCGGGGTTACCCCCACTTTGCTGATAAGACCGGACTCCTAGGAACCTGTCGGACTTAGGACTGATCTACTGCGGAAAAAACGGATTTGGACAGATTTCCCGATCCTTTTCGTTAAATAGCGACGGCTATTCGCCTCAAACGATCGAAAAATCTGCCTTAAACCGTCTTTCCCTCGCTATGATCGCCTAAATCCGGCAGGCTCCTATTGCCTTTTATCTTTCGCCTACCCCGCGCGCAAACCCACGTCTCCTTCAACAACCGGGGCACGCATACCCGCAGACAAAAACACACTGAGG
Organism: Pseudomonadota bacterium; assembly: GCA_039714615.1. Lineage (GTDB taxonomy): Bacteria > Pseudomonadota > Gammaproteobacteria > JAAEPA01 > JAAEPA01 > JAAEPA01. Next base: position 14,445 of record JBDLIZ010000003.1, read on the forward strand.
CGTTTGACTGTCGCGGGGATATCCAACGGATCGCATACCTGACATGAAGCGATCAAACGCATCATATCGGTACCCGCCATCATGTAGGCCAACAGCCCCACCATAAAATGCATACGCCAATAAAGCTCTTCGGGGGGCAGCTCGGGCAAGACCTGTGAAAATGCAAGCTTGAAACGTTCGATCACCGGACCATACAACCCTCGAATAGCCTGTTGGAGCGTCGCACTGGGTTCGGTATAGGAACGACCCAATAAACGAATAAATACAGCACCGCCCCTGTCTTGGTCCGCGGCGAGCGCCATGGCCGGCCCAACGAACGCCTCTATAAGCGCCTCCAGTGGAATACCCCGGTCGGTATAATCCTCCTGTAGCCCCTTCAGTCGCTCTATTCGCTGTTGATTCATAGGAATAATGCGGCGTTCGAATACTGCATTGATCAGCGCTTCTTTAGAACCAAAATGATAATTCACGGATGCAAGATTAACGCCAGCCTTGGTAGTGATCTTCCTTAAGGAGGTTGAACCGAAGCCATGTTCAGCAAACAACGCCTCGGCAGCATTGAGTATCAAGTCCTTTGTGTCATTTGGCATACCGACTAACTCGAGTCAAACGTTCGTTTCAATCAATTGTTTGATTGATATTCTTTAGAACATAAATTGTCGATTTCGTTCCAGAATCGGTGACCGCGTCAGAACATCTCGACTCGTTGGCCAAAGGGGTAACCAACTAATCTGAGGAACTAAGAAGCGTGGGCTCGTGGGCTAAAAAGAAAGGAAAGAGAAAAGGTGCCAGTGTTGAAAAACAGGGACTGATCAGAATTTGGGGGGGTTCTTTACATTTGAAAATGCGTCGAAAAGGCTGGCCTCGCCGCCCTATTCCAGCCCTTCCGACAGATTGCAATGATTACCTAAAAACGGTAGTTGGCGCTCGCATTAACAACCGTACCCTCATAGTCATTGTCTGATTCGCCCAAGGCCTTCAGGTATTGTCCATAGAGATTGAGATGGGCTTGTTCGTTAATCTTATACTTGATGCCTAGTCTACCGGTATGCACATCGGCATCAATGCGCCAGACGATAAAACCGGGGCCGAAGGCCATGTCACGCGCCCTGGTAAATGTTGCCCCTTGATTAAAAGAACGTCCCGTCGCCGCAACATCCCCAGTGAAATAGGAATACTCGCCGTAGAGGGTCATGGTCGTCGTGGGCATGAAATCTAGATGGGTAAACACACCCTGCCGATCTAAATCGAAAACCTCATCGGGATTCCAGCTTGGATTGACGGGGGGGGTTTGCTCAGGATCATCATTGGTCGAGCGGCGCAGTTGATACTGGTATCCTGCGCTAACCGCGAAATTATCGCTTAGGCGTTTACCAAGGGTTGCGGTAATGGCCGTTTTGTAGCCGTCGCGAATCTCGCTTTCTTTAAAATACAAACCGGTTATTTCACCCTTCAAGGAGTACCAGACCGAGGTCGGTTCGGGACCAAACTGGCCTCGATAAAGCGCCGAAGCGCTGACCGCGAGATTACTTAAATCAGTCAGATCGAAAAAATGATCATAACGAACCCCGCCACCTAACACGAACTTGTTGGTGGGGCTACCAAAGGCGGTGTACTGCACCTTGCCGCCGACACGTGTTACGAAGTCTTCGACCTTATCTGCACTTTTGGGGGCCAGGCCAACGTTATTGTCATAGCGAACCCCTACCTCTGGAGTAAAGGATAAGGCATCGGATGTGTACCCTAGGGTGGGTATAAAAAACATTAAAATGGATAGGCTGGCAGCTAAGCCAGGGCGCGTGGGTTGATGGATTGATCTCATGGTGTTCCTCCTTTCTCGTTATTGTTTATAGTGCATTTTCGAGCTATCTGCATAATCCTAGACCCAAGATGAATGGTGAAAACTTGTAGGTTGGGGTGAGGCACGAACCCCAACACACCCGATTACAATGCATTGCCCTATTTAATTCATCTTTGATCCTTGTCTTTGCGTTGGGGTTCTACGCGAGTTTATCTTTGGTGTTGGGGTTCGTACCTCACCCCAACCTACGCGGGCTAAAATTGAAATGTCATAGGATTTTTGGCCTCCTGAATTTGCGCATGAAATGGGGTTTATACCCATGACGGATGGAAGGCCGATCAGAATGGTCAGCCCCACGGAAGGGTATAAACTGATGTAGTCTTCAGCCATGTTCACATACAATATGCAAACATGACCCTATTGAAATACAGACCGATCGATACTAGAGCTAACCAATTTGGATAATCCGACAGGCTCCCAGATCCAATAAAAGAGCTATGCGTCTATCTAGTCAAATGCAAACGATCATTCGCGATACCGTACATGAGGTATTTGGGCTGGAAGCCACTGTTTTCGTGTTTGGCTCCCGGATCGACGACAATGCTAAGGGCGGAGACATTGACTTGCTTATCCAGTCCGCAAATCCGATTCAACGGCGAGAACACAAGGCCTTGCAGTTGGTAGCCAAGTTACAAATTCGATTGGGTGATCAGCCCATAGATGTATTGGTGCTCGACCCGCAAACTCCCCGCCAGCCCGTGCATGAAGAGGCCCTTAGCGTAGGGGTAAGACTTTGAATGAGAACAACCGGTTATTGCCGCAAGACCGTTTCTTACACACACTAGAGATCGTATACCGTGAGGGAAGGCACTTGGCTTATAGCTGGGGCCGTCTCTACTCGCAACCCATTGACATAGTATGGGTGAGCGGATTGGAAGACAACCCGGAACTCGCCGAGCGCTTAGAGGCGTTTGTATCTCGCTTTGGTCGTATGCAGGATACGATAGCGGGAAAGCTATTGCCGCGCTGGCTGTTGGCCCTGGCGGAAACCCCAGGCAGCCAGATCGAAACCTTGAATCGGGCGGAGAAGCTTGGGGTAATAGAGAGCGTTGAACGCTGGCTTGAAGCACGCAAGTTGCGCAACCGGCTAGTACACGAATACATGGTCAACGCAGAGATTTTCGTTGAGGATTTACAGCTGGCGAGAGATTACAGCCTGATGATATTACAAAGCTACAATCGACTATGCTCATTTGCCACCAGCCGCATGGGGATGAAAAAAACCGTAATACCAGAACGAGTCAAGCTACCTTGACTCGTTCGTAGCTGTCCATCTTATGAAACCTCCCCGATGTATCACAACTGCTCCTGCACATCCCCAGCAACAAGAATTGACCCGCTCTCGACAGAAAAAATCCACTGTACCCGTATCACCCCATTGCCTCACCCCTATGCTAAGGCATCACCCCGCAGCGGGTTTTTCGGATTGCCAAGCCTGCCAGTAGGCCTCTATACGGATGCAGAAACTGGTAGGTTTTTCGGCATATATTCGGGGTGCGATCTTTTCGGCACTCGCGCGCAGTTCGCCCTGGCGTTCATCGACCAGCGTCTTGAGTGTCTGAACGGCCTGCTCGCTCCCGATTTTTTCCGGTTGCTCGATCAGTAACTGTTTGAATACCACCAGATCATGATCATCACCTAGATATTCCGACAACTTATGAAGCGATTCGATGTAGCCATCCATGAGCAATGGCCATAGATCTTGCAGTAAACGACTGTAATACCACAGATCCTTTACCCGTTTCCGCCATTCATGAAAGTTATCCGCGGTTGGATCCTGATAGGCCATTGCAAACCTGTTGCGCCCACTGCGATATATCTTTTTGAGTCCGGGACGCAGCACCGAAAAGCCGTCATTGATCAATGGCCAGAAGGGGACGAGCTCTCTAGCCTTGCGCAGCTCTGCTACCACCTCACCCACGCGCTGTTCCAGACCCTCTTCCTCGAGAGCGACGATCTGTCGACGTTTAACGAGATTATCCTTAACCTCAGCGCGGGCATCGCTGCCCAACTGTTCCTTGAATCTTTCCTGCAGTTTATCGAAGGTCTCTATCATGGCCTCCGCATCGCGGATCGCGGAGAGCTTTTGTCCAAAATCACGGAATCTTGGCGACTCTTGGATATAGACCTCTCCCAGATCCTTGCGGACTAATCTCAATATGGCACGAATCTTTTTAAATCGCTTGCGCGCCTGATGAACCCCTTCATGGGGATCAATTTGTTGGTCGGTCAGTTCGTTGATCGCACTTTCGATTTCTTCACAAACTACCCTCTTAATGCCTTGTGGAACCGATTCTGTATTTATAAATTGGTATGCCATCTTTACTCCCCAATGCCTTCTACCCGCGGCTCATGACATCAGACCACTGATTACGATGCCTGCAACGCTGTCAGGCGCGTTCAGGGGCGCACGCAGCCGTGGGAGGATTATCTACAAACTCTTACCCAACGAATTTACCTTCCTTGATCCGCTGCTGACGCATCAGCTCCAACTCCCTGGCCCCAGACACTACAATGTCATCTTCCGGCACGAAATCCAATTCTATATTTCGTCCTTCGTAGTCTACGGAATTGAGAATAACCCGGATGGTATTCAATCTAGCCCGGTGTTTGCTATCGGCCCGAATAACAGTCCATGGCGTCTCACTGGTATGGGTGCGCCTGAGCATTTCGTATTTCCTGACGGTAAACTCGTCCCAGAGCTCCTGGGCCTGCAGATCCACCTCGCTCAACTTCCATTGTTTCAGCGGATTGATCTTACGGATCTCAAACCGTTTTTCCTGTTCCTCCCTGGTCACACTGAAATATAACTTGACCAAGATCGTACCCTGTCTGACGAAATCCTTCTCAAATCCCACCACCCCGCGCATGAAGTTGCGGTGCTCCTCATCGGTACAAAAACCAAACACCGGCTCGACCATGGCTCGATTGTACCAACTGCGGTCGAACAGCACGATCTCGCCTCCGCGGGGAAACTGGGATATATATTTTTGGAAAAACCATTCACTGCGCTGCACCTCAGTGGGCTTTCCTAGTGCTACCACCCGATAATGCCTTTCGTTCATATAATGGGTTACTCGACGAATGGCACCTCCTTTACCCGCGGCATCCCGCCCCTCGAACAGAATGACCATCCGCTTGCGGTGCTTCTCGAGGTGGTCTTGCATCTTGATCAACTCGGCTTCGTAGGGTTCCAGCTCCAATGCCTTACGATACTTTTTGGCGCCCTTGGTTTCTTCATGTTTCAGTCTTTCGTTTTCTTCCTGCAGATTTTTGTATTTCTCTACAAGGTCGACCCATTTGATTTGCTTACCTTCGATCTCTACCGATTCTGGATTCTTTACTGTATCCATGCTGTTCCCCCAAAGCTGTCAAATGTAACTTACATATTATAAGTTCAAAAAAAAGCAAGGGTTCGTCATCCTGGTAAAAAGAGTAAGTTAACCCCCGGTCAACTTGTCAAATATTCTAAACCCCGCCAAATAGGTCCCCGCAACCGATCCCAAGGTACTGAAAACAAAAACCAGTAGGGTACGTGCAACCCTGTTCCGCCACCAACCTTTAAGGTGTGAGGTATCTTTCCTCAGATTGCTGAAATCCCCAACCTTTGGCTTGCGTAGGTAAACCTCAACCGCCGCGGTCACCATTCCCGCACCCACCGTGGGGTTTAGCGAAGTCAATGGCGCCGCGATGAACGCCGCACCAACGGTCAGCAGATGGGCACCGGCCAGCAGCGCTCCCAAGGCGGATAAACTGCCATTGATCACCACCCAGTCAAGAATCAACTGCATCCCAAGATCGGAACTGCGGGAAAATCCAATCATAAAACCAGCCAAAATAAGCATTACGATCAGCCACGGGAACAGTTTCATGCCCATACCGGCAGAAGGAATCCTGTCCAGCTCCGCGATAAGGTTTTTGGTAGCGTCTAGACCCTCACTGAGATATGACTTTATGCCCTTCAGATGCCCCGCCCCCACAACAACCAGGACAGAACGATAAGCTGCACCGGTAGCTTCATCCTGCAGTCGTGCCGCCATATAGCGGTCTCGTTCATCGATCAGGGGATGATAAAGTTCCTGAGCCTGATCAGCGAACTGCGAAAAGGTGGTCTCCAGGATATCTCCCTCCTTGAGACGCTCGATCTCCTCCTCGCTCACCTTCTCCCGCGAGATGACACTGGCCATCAGCCCCGAAACCAGGGTGAGGCGCCGCCACCAGGGGACACTGCGATACACCCGTTTCAGGGTAATACCCACTTCCCGATCGATGAGCAGTACGGGCAGACCCGCCTTTTCGGCCAGCTCGATGGCCATCCGCATTTCCTCGCCCGGTTTAATCCCCAACTGATCGGCCATCCTTTGTTGGTACGCGCTCAACACCAAACTGGCCGTAACCATCGTGGCACGCCCCTCGTGCAACACCTGGAACAGGTCCATTTTGGCTAAAGAATCGGGATTGACGATCGCATTGTAACGACTCGGGCAAAGCTCCACGGCCACCGCATCATAGGCTTCGGTATTCAACAGCTGTTTGACCTTATCCACGCTTGCCCGTGAAATATGGGCCGTGCCCAGTATCGTTATGGTGGTCCCCGCCACCTCGATCTGGACTAACGGTTCCTGCGGGTCAGAGGCTGCTTGCGGTTCCGCTGTTGCTGTGTTCATAAATTTCATTCGTCATGGGTGGGTATGCTGTCGAAAAACCCGTAGCGTTTCCGATTGCGGCCGACGCAAGAGTTCCTCCAATTTACCGGCCTCTACGACCTTGCCTTGATCAAGAACAATGGCTGAGCTGCAAAGTGCCGTCACTTCCACAGGATCGTGGGTCACTAATAAGATTGTAAACTGACGATGCTCGGCAAGCGCCAATATTTCACTCAGAAGGTTGGTTTTCATCACCAGATCGAGTCCCACGAACGGCTCATCAAGAAAAAGAAATGCCGGTCGCGTCGCAATCGCCCTGGACAGGGCGACACGCTGTTGCTGGCCCCCGGACAGTTCGCCCGGCAAACGCTTGGCCAGTGCCTCTATCCCGCACATGACAAGGGCTTGGTGGGCTCGTGCCCGTGCTTTGCGCCGATCCAGTTCGATTGCTGATTGTCCGAGTAGAACATTATCGAGCACCGAAAGGTTAGGCCACAATGCCAAATCCTGGAAAACCATCGCTATGCCCCGACCATGAGGTGGAACGATGACCTGATTTGCTTGAGAAATGACCTTCCCATCCAGCAGCACCTCCCCCCCTGAAGGTGCATCGAGGCCGCTCAGGATTCGCAGCACCGTAGACTTGCCGCACCCGGAGGGACCAAGAACTGCCGTGTGCTGTCCTGCCGGGATTTTGAGCGAAACCTCCGAGAGGGCGGCTTGTCCCTGGTAGAGTTTAGACACGCCGCGAAACTCAAAGGCCTGATTCATGTTATCTGCCCTCCCGCACGTGCCCACATGATCGCCACCAACCCCGCGGACATCACCATATAGACTAAACACAGAGAGGCCACCAGTGATTCTGGCGCATTGGCCATCACCGTGAAGATGGCAAGCGGCAGCGAAGCGGCCCCTGGGGGATGCAAAAGTAACACCGTGCCGATGTCGGCCGTGGCCAGCAGCGCGGCCAGGAGTATGGCCACCGCGGCAGCCGGAAGCATATACGGAAGGGCAACTTTTCGAAGATAGGTTACTAGCGGTACGCCATGAATCCCCGCAGCTAGTGCCCACGAGGCAGAAGCAGACCCCCACGCCCGCATACCGAGAACAGTCGCAACGGGGAAAAAGCGCAAGCCCAACGCAAGGCAGACCGTTATGCGGCTACGCAGAATGGGGTCCGCCCAAGCGGGCGCATCCGCGCCGAGATAGACGAAGCCTAGCGCACTCAGCGCCGGCGGAAGAGAAAACACCGCAAAGGCGCCCCCCAGAGTCACTGTCCGCAGACGATTCTGGCGGCCGACTAAGAACGCCAGCAGGAAACCTAGCGACGCTGCAATGACACCCGCGCCAATGGCGTATAGCACCGTATCTCCAACCGTACGATTGAGTTCAGATAATGCCCTGGAAAATGACTCGCCATTCTGTAGTGGCAGGGTCAGACCCAAGATTGGAGTAATGACAGCAACCAGTACGAAGACGATCAAAGCCGCCATGGTTACCACAGCCATTTTCTGTTGCCGCGCTCGCCGCAAACCACGTGTTTGCCGCGCCAGCATCGAGCTGGCAATACGCGGACCGGCAAAATAGGCCAAAGGCAGCGCAAATAACAGCACCACCACAGTCAACGCCATACATTGCTGGGCCGCCAGGCCAAAATCGTAGAGCGCCGAAAAGCTGGTCATAATCTCGGAAGCCGCCGTTCGCAAGCCGAGGATCTGGCCAGGGCCAGGATCAGAAAGGGTCAGCACGCCACCGAGTCCCGCGGCCAGTAGGGCCGGCGTTGCCGCGTACTTTGTTGCATACCGCAAGACACTTCGCTCTCCCCCAGCAAGACGGGCCGCATCCACCTGGGAGCCGGACAAGGCGATGCAGGCCGCATACGACATCAGCAAGACCAGTGGAAACGTGGTCGCGGAAAAGACGATGATACATCCCCTAACGCCTGAGATGAAGCCGGTCGCGGCAGGGCCAAATCGAGCCACCAGACCAGACCAACCAATCGCCCAGAGGACGGATGGAACCAAAAGAGGAAGCGTTGAAAATGCCAGCAAGGTCTTGCGTCCGGGGAATTCATAGAAGGCGGCCAACACGCCAACCGGCAGCCCAAACAGAAACGCCACCGCGCAAACGGCAAGGGCCACTAGAACGCTATTGCCCAGGGCACCCCCGAACCCGCCGCTCAAGGACCAGGAAAACCCATCCGTGGAGGCGACAACGTGCCACAGCAGAGGAAGGACTGGTAGCATTACTGCCAAGAACACCAGCACGATACCTACAGTTCGCCATTTCCCGGGCCGCTCCAGCGAAACGCAGGAAATCACCGACCGTCCACCCACTCCTTGAGGTATCCCTTTGACAGTTTATCGAGAAGACTCGACAAGCGCTCATACTCAACAGTCATGGCTTGCAATTGGCTGACTGAAATCACATTTTCCGGCGTTGGCACACCTGGGCGCAACGGCATTTGTGCGGCCTCGCTCGCGGCCAGTGCCTGTTCCGTTTCGGGTTGCAGCAAGTAGTCGATGAATCGACGACCCGCATCCGGGTTCGGCCCGCCCTGGATGAGTACGGCGCAATTCGGAATGACCAGGGTGCCCATTCCATCGACATCCGGAAACACAAACCCAACGGGTTTACCTTCTAATCGAGCAACATTGGCATCGTCGGTGTCGGTGATCCCCACCGCAAACTCGCCGGCGGCAACTCGACGTCGCACCTCCCCGTTCGATGAGAGCACGGTCCCGTCGTTAGCCACAAATCCTTCGAAAAACGCCTTGGCCTTTTCTTCGCCAAGGACGGCAAACAGTGCCGCTGCATGCATCGAGGTGGTGCCGAAAAGCGGATTGGCCATGCATGCCTCGCCCTTGAAACGCTCATCGAGCAAGTCCATGACGGAGTTGGGCTGTTGGCCTTGCGGTACCAGCTTGCGGTTATAGATCAATACCCGGGCGCGGGCCGAGAAACCGGTCCAGTGTCCGTCAGGGTCGGAGAACTGCTTCGGTAATCCCTCGGCCTGTGGTGAGCGATAGGGAACGGAAACACCTTTGGCCTTGAGAATGGCCGCGCGAACCGGATCACCACTCCAGAAAACATCGGCCTGTGGTCTGTTGTTCTCCGCGATCAGCCGGTTTAGAAGGCCGGTGCTCTTGGTTTCCTCCGTGTCCGGCACCAGGCGCACCTTAATGCCGGTTTGCCGCTCGAATCGCTCGGCAATGGGGCGTGCAAACACATCGTCCACCGAGGTATAAACCACCACTTCCGCTGCTGGGGTCTGATGATCCCCTGTCCACCAGATGGCGCCCCCGACGATCACAATGAGAGCGGCAGCTATCCAGTATGTCCCTTTCACCATTATTTGATTTCCCCTTTATTCTCATTATGTTTAAAGTGTCGCACCGAGAAATCATCGAACGATGTGACCGCATCGGCCTTGGTCCACAGCCCAACGCCGCCAGGACTAGTGAATAGGCCGTCCCTGCCATCGAGAATCTTTTTCCCGTTAAGATAACCTTTATAATGATTCCCCTGCTGAACGATCTTGAGTGAGTGCCACTCCCCGGCAGTGAGTGCGATCCTCACGCTGGCAAGGGTCTTGCGAGCGCCGTCGCGCACAGTGTAGATGCGGAAGTTGTCCTCCAAGGGATTGAAACGGGCAATGTAGTAATTTTCCTTGTCCTGAACCCGCCAGATCACCCCCCCACCCTGATCTTCCCTACCTTCAACGGCCTTGAAATACGCCTCGATGGCACCATCGAAAAACCGGATATCTTTTGTCCAGCAAATGTTGAAAGTACCGCCGGAATCGTGATTAGGGCTAACCATGGCCAAGGCATTCTCTGCGGAGGGAGCCGTCCTATCCTTGATAACCCGCCAAGTCGCCAAGGGACCTTGCTGATTGGTGGCTTCGGCCTTCCACCCGACGGGAAGTTCTTTACTGCCGTCAAAATTCCAGGATATGTTGGTCGCCCCTGGAGTATCTGACTCGTGGTGCTCGACCTTCGGCGGCGTTTGCGCCTGAACATTCGCAATATTTAGCGTTGCGACCAAGAGCACCGCTCCAACAACATGGCTCAGTTTTATTTGTGACATGATTTCCACTCCCCTTGCTGAAGATTATTGTTTAGTAACTGCAACATGCTTACCCTTGCCTTCGACGAAGTAGAGGATCTTATCTGAGTTCGGCAGTCAGTTTGATCCCGAAACATACCTGATTGGGTTTTTTTATTCCAACCGAGACCCTCCCGCTATCTAGGAGCCTGGTGGAACTGGATTCCGGCTTTATCGTGGCCATATTGATATCGAAATAGACCCCGTATAAAGTGATATGGTCCTCTTCCGCGATCCTGTCTGCCATGGCTTCCGCATTGACGAGGACCTTGCCTTCTGCCATCGCTTTGGTTTCAACGACCACGAGTCGTGTATAGATTAAATTCCTGGTGGGCCCTCCGGCCGAATGATTTCTGCAACCGTAAATGGCTACGTAAACATCGCCTTCATCTCGCGGCAATCTGACGGCCAGATACCTTTGGTCTCCATAATTCTCAGCGAAGCCATTCGTGTAAGGAACCACAGCATGGTTGAACGCACGCCCACCGCAGGCTTGTTTCACTAGCACCCGACGACTACACCAAAGTACCGTTCAACTTTAAGCTATTCCATGACGGGAAACATAGGACCATTCTAGATCTCGTGGTGGAAGACAAATCCGGTGTAGGTATCGGCCATCAACACATTGATTTGTACTTTGTTGTAAAGGGTGGCGAGTACCAGCGGGTAAGCTATGGGAATATCTATATTCCGAAACAGGGAAAGGTGGATCCGGGATTGCCTGATGCAACGGTTGTGGATACCGTAAAGGCCGATCCAAGTGAACACGTTGTACCAATCAAAATAAAGAGCGAGCTCCTTTGTAATGAGATATTCGATACTTGACTCGGCCACCGATTGAGAAATGGTTTCTGACAGGATAATCGGAGACGCTGGAATACTTGCAGGATCTAGGTAATAAAAAACAAAAAAACCCCCTTAGATCTTTAAAGACCCAAGGAGGCGATACAGATAATCCCGATATAGGATATCTTATACGGTATCCCGTCTACACAGAGATCACCCCGGTGTCAGACGGCTTCGTACTTAACAGCTCTTAACTGCTGCTGGTGGTGGTTTTTCCGGGCGCTGCTGTTTTCTTTACTACACGCTTCCTCACCACCTTTCTTGTTGCTGCCTTAGCCGGTGCTGCTTCTTCCGTAGGTACCGTTTTGAGCGCTGGTGCTTCTTCGGCGGCCTCTGCTACTGCTTTGGCGGCCTCCTCGGCAGCTTCTTCAGCGGCTTCAGCAACCTCTTCCTCAAGTTCCTCAACGATCTCTTCGGCTTCCTCGGCAACCTCTTCAAGTTCCTCGGCAACCTCTTCAAGTTCCTCGGCAACCTCTTCAGCTTCCTCAGCAACCTCTTCGATTTCCTCGACTGCCTCAGCGGCTTCTTCCGCTTCCGCCTCAGCCTCTTCTGCAAGCTCCTCGGCCTCTTCGGCTGCCTCGGCCAGCTCCTCGGCCTCTTCGACGGCTTCCTCAGTGAGTTCTGCGGCTTCCTCTTCCTCCTCAGCAGGGGCGGGTTCTCCTATTGGACCCTGTGCTCCCATCGGCCCGGCCAGACCCGTCTCACCTTGTGGTCCCATGGGCCCTGCAGGTCCGGTGTCACCGGTTGCGCCTTGCGGTCCAGCCTCACCCTGTTCACCCTGCTCACCCTGGATTCCTTGAGGTCCAATCTCACCCATCTCACCCCGTGGTCCGGAAACACCTGATTCGCCCTGAGGGCCTATTGGTCCTAGAGCACCCACTGCCCCGGCGGGGCCCTCCGCCCCTCGTGGTCCTATCTCACCCTGAGGTCCCATCGGACCTGATGGGCCTGAGATTCCCATGGGTCCGGCTTGTGGACCGATCTCCGCGATCTTTCCTTCCATCGCCTGCACTGATGCATTCAGCTCCTCAATACGTTCATTTAGCTTTTTGATGCGAGAATTCAATTTCCCGATTGCTCTTTCGGTTTTTGCTCCCATTTGCTACTCCTGGTTAATTACTGTTTAGGGGTACATTTGCAAAATTATTGCGCACGATCCAAAGGCGCTTATGCTCAAACTGATCCATAAGCAGTTGGATTTTATTTTTTGAAACTGATCTTAAAACCCTTCGAGAAGACCCGCCTCATTAAAAAAGAGATCCCTACACAAATGTGTTTTCTTGCTGGTAGGGTTTACAGACAGTTCCAAATAAAATTTTGGGTTTGGGAAGTATCGGGCGAACCTTATTAATTCTGTTCTTGTTGCGAGGAGGGAAACTGGAACGTTAGTGAACTTTCTTTAACGAAGATACGGGCGATAACCTTCCGGTTAACCTTTAAGTACTTTGCGTATACAATGGACAATTCAGTCCCCCCCTCTTTCTAAATAGGGTTGATTTTTCATGCGCTACAGAATCATCCTTCACGATTTTCGTCATACCCCAACTTCCCCGAATATTACTAAATATCATAACAAATATATCTTACATATTCATGAAGGTTTTGTTAAAAAATGTAACATTCTCTTTAGCTATGAACAGCCTCGACGACGACCACTACTAACCAATGCTGATGCAACGCTTAAAACGGTTAAAATATGAGCAAACTAACTGATGCGCTGCTGCAAATTAGTTACCTCTGTATACTCTTTTCTAAGCTGAAGACCGGTGGCAGATAACATCCGATAGAAAGTCTGGCAAGGTTATTGTGCTCCAACTAGGCAGCGTCTAATATCTGCAACGTCATAATCCCGCATTGTTCTATGCCTTAAGGAATGTGAACGAAAATAACTTTCCTAACTGACACCGAATGATCGTTTGTATTCAAGGCGCGACAACAGGCGCATGGCCCTAGGCTATGTCACTGTTGCCACAACGCCGAATACGAGCGATGAGGCAAGTCAGATGGGGAAGTTATTTCGGTAGCACTCCTAAGGTAATCTCACATTGTGTTCAGTGCCACACGTTAAATAGAGACAACGGCCATTCATGTCGAACACCATTGCGCAACTTCGCCTTGCTCTATATGCGGGCCCCGTCATGGTCTTTGGTTTCTTCCGGAGGTTGTGATCAACCGTTAGTGGACAATCGCCCTAGTTTCACACTGTCATTACCAGGCTCGTGCGCGAATTTTCCTTATTTATCACAGCAGAGCTCATGCAGTCGAGGGCTAGGGAAAGAAACTTGATGATGGCAACCTTGTCTAATTTTTGCCGAATATCGTGATCATGAGCAATTTCGAACATACGCTGTTTTTTCTAGGGTAGACGCCCGATTTTCGGTCTATCCCTGGCGGGCACGGATCGGATCTTGCGTGCCTATGCACCATATTTTTCAGATTATCCCGTGAAACGGCGCACTTTCTAGGCAAGACAGACGAGACACTAGGAGCCTGTCGGACTTAGGCGATCGTAGCGAGGGAAAGACGGTTTGAGGCGAATAGCCGTAGCGTGTAACGAAAAGGATCGACAAACCTGTCCAAATCCGGCTTTTCCGCAGTAGATCGTCCTAAGTCCGACAGGCTCCTAAAGAAGTTATTATTTTGTACGAAGGAAGACAGTGCGCCAGAAGCAGCTAAATGGTGATACTTAAGGGCCATAGGCCGGTATAGAAGGAGGATTACAGTGTCTATCTCATATATCCATTCGGAACCCGCACGCGAAATATTAAATGTATTGTCCGAACAGGGAGTCGATATCAAAACGGCGGTTTTGATATACAAAGACAACCACGGCGATGTTTGTTGGCACGAATCAGACAACATGGCGATTAGTGAAGCCATATTGCTCTTGGAAAAGGTAAAACTGGAATTACTTAACAGAGCCTGAGCCCCCGCCCCTTGGAGGCATTCTAGCAATCTTAAATGCTATCTGGCACCGAATGATCGTTCGTATTCAAGGCAGAACAACAGGCTTATAGCCCAGCCACGTCACTATTGTGACAATGTCGAATGCGCATGATCAGGCAAACCAGATAGTAGTTTCTTTCGGTAGCATTCCTAAAGGACCCATCCCCCCCTCCTTCCACCTATAGCCTGCAAGTAATCTAGCCTTTTTCTCCCCAGAACCACACAATGAACAAATAGGATATGCTTGCCCTTACCATAAAGGGGCGAAAAGCATCATTCGCGCTTAAGGGCATTGACAACATCTAATTGCCTATCAAACCATATCCCATTGTGTTGACGGTAGTCCATGAAAAAACTCTCTCAATCGGCCTTGCTGAAATACGACAGGGAACATATTTGGCATCCCTATAGCTCTATGATCGATCCACTGGCGGTATACCCTGTAGTGAGCGCTTCAGGTGTTTACTTGAAACTGGCCGACGGCCGAGAGCTTGTTGATGGAATGTCCTCATGGTGGTCTGTGATTCATGGTTATAATCACCCTCGGCTCAATGCTGCCGCGCATGCCCAGATAGATACTATGGCTCACGTCATGTTCGGCGGGCTGACGCATTGGCCCGCCACGGAATTGGCTTCCAGATTGGTGCAACTCACCCCCGCCCCCTTGGAAAAGGTCTTTTTCAGTGATTCCGGTTCCGTTTCCGTAGAGGTTGCCATAAAGATGGCAATCCAATTCTGGCAGGCCCAGGGCCGGACCAAAAAACACAAATTGCTGAGTCTGCGCCACGGTTATCACGGCGACACCTCAGGCGCCATGTCGGTCTGTGATCCAGTCACCGGCATGCATGAGCTGTTTACCGGCATATTACCTAAACACTATTTTGCCGATGCCCCTTGTTGCGGTTTTGATAAGCCATGGGATGAGCAAGACATCGCCAGTCTTGCCTCTATACTCGAGGACCACAACGATGAGATTGCCGCGGTAATCATGGAACCCATCGTCCAGGGTGCGGGAGGTATGCGTTTTTACTCCCCGGAATACCTGCGCCGCGCACGCCAGCTTTGCGACAGCTACGAGGTTTTACTGATCTTAGACGAAATCGCCACCGGTTTTGGCCGCACCGGCACCTTGTTCGCCTGTGAACAGGCCGGCATCGCACCGGATATCATGTGCTTGGGTAAGGCCCTCACGGGGGGTTATATGACCCTGGCGGTCACCCTTGCCACGACAGCGGTCAGTGATGTCATCTCCAGCAATGGCAAAGGCGTTTTCATGCACGGCCCCACCTTTATGGGAAATCCGCTGGCCTGCGCCATCGCCAATGCCAGCATTGATCTGTTAATGGAAGGCCCTTGGCAGCAAAGA
>JBDLIZ010000004.1:0-29754 GCA_039714615.1 Pseudomonadota bacterium
ATAATCTATTTCTATTAAAATAAGAGTGAATAATGTCTTTTTACTCCTCCTCAAATGAATCCCAATCTGCACTTCTTTCTTCTCCACCCAACATGGCATGTAAATTCATAATTCCAAGTAACATTCCTGCTTTTATTTCCTCAAATCCCTCCATTCCCTCTGGCACAGGGTGTGCCAGATCGATAAGGACAATTTTATCCTCGTTACTTCTCGCGCGATCTGTCGTCCATTTCATTACTAAACTGGAAGCGATGTATACAACGTTAGAGGCAGCCAAATACGCATGAATACTCTCTAAGTCTTGAAATACCTGAGCATCATCTGGATATGGCCCACTTACTTTCAAGCGTTGGTCTACTGCATCCAATGTGGATCTAAAATTTCCGCGCCATCTTGCAAAGCCTTTCCTTAAGTTGTTCTTTAAATTATCAGAGTCTCGCAATCCAAATTCAGCTGTTTCCGAATTTGTATCAACTGAAGCCATTCTTCTTACCTTTTCATTTGCGTTTTCTTCTGTTTTTCCATAATTCCCTTGTAATTCTGGACTATGAGCCGTGACAGTACCGATTTTGAAGTCCAAGACATCAATCCCAACTCCTCCAAGGCTTTCCATCTCTACATAACTATCTCCATTTTCATGCTTCTTTACCCACTTTTTTTCATCATCGCCTTGTTCATTATAGTTTCCTTTAAGTAATCCTCCGACTGTTCCAAAGACCTTTTCTTCTACTCTATAAATCATAGGAAAGGTGCTTAAAGCTGGTGTAGATATTGCTACATTGTCATCATTCTGCTTTTCCATAATTCTCGTGAACTGCTTAGCTTCGTTTATTTCTACCCTCTTAAGAAGCCTGCCGTTATTGCTAAAGATCATTACACCTGAATGACCCGCCATCTGTACTGTGTTCCCTGGATTAACCACATTTGCGGTTGACTTACTTCTATTTACATTTTCACTACTAAGAGATTTAGGTGACTGATAAGCCTTGGCTCCCATAATGTCTGCCTCTTTCTCCAATCCACTATCATCATTCACATACACATTACCCTTCAACTGCTTTGTGGACTTTACCCTGCCCTGCTTCTGCTGTACCACATGCCACGACTCATGCGGCAAATGCTGCTCCTGCCCCGGCGCAACATGTATATCGGTTCCTTGCGCGTAGGCATGGGCTTGTAATTGAAAAGGTTTCGGGGAGTTATAATGCACCTTCACATCCTCCATTGAAAAACCCGAAAGGTTTTCTATACCCGCCTTGAGATTGTCGGGAAGACCCGTGTTGTTAGGCTTGGCGTTTGGCTCCCGCTGGATTGGCGCTGTGCCAAACTCACCTTGCAGTAACTCATCTTTCTCTGGTCCCGTTTTCTGCATCACGTTGGAAGCGGTTTTCATCTGCAATTTGTCTTCGGCCAAAGGCTGCATCTGCGCCGTATTGCCGAACAAGCTATGGAGCTGTTGACCTTGAGCGGCCTGCTTCGGACTGGTATTGATGGCCTCCGCCATCTCATGTTGGGCTACGGCTGCGGTGCGGTTGTCAACACACTGAATTGCCGCCTCGCCAGTATGTTTAGGCATAGAAATACCATCCGCTACTCTCTTAGTTTTTTCCTGGTTTTTGTCAGTGTACGATTTCATAGTGATATCTCCCTTTATCTAGCATTACTTATAACCAACGACAAAAAACGCCACATTAAATACCCTATCATTATTTTTAACGATTACGATATATCTCATTCAACAATATCACTCATAAAACCATCAAGGTAATCATGATTAAACACCCAAAAACAACTGGCCAATATGCCACCTTAGGTATGATATTGTCGTTGTAAAGAAAGACCTTATACCAACCCGCCGAGCGGATGGAGAATAGGTAGGTATTGGCAGTTGCGACGACCAGCAGCGCATACATTAAGATGTAAAAATACTCTATATAGACAATATTGGTTCCTGAAAACTGCTCCCTCAATTGAATATGCGCCAACATAACGACAAAGAAAAGTGCAGAGCTGGCACCAATAAAACCAGAAGTACTGAATCCAAACCTGTTTGATAGTTCATCATTTTCACTCACCGTTAGCAATGCGGCAAACAGTAACGTTGCGACCAGGAAAAGTGGTAGCAGGTATACGATAAATGCGTTTTCAAATTTTCGTTTTACAACGAAATTGTAATGGAGCTCTGGTAAACCCTCTTGACTTATGTGGTTCGCTATCCCGAAGTCAGTATCATAATTCGATAACTTATAATCAAAATAGGTGTTCTCACGATCCCATGTGCCGAGCACAATATTTTTTTCTATGCCGAAGATATCTGTCCGGCCAGTGGATTTATACGCATCAAAGTCCGGTACAAGAACAATGTTTCGGTAAAATTCCTTTGGCCACATGCGAACCCAAACCGTTTTATGATCAAAAGGATAATAAGAATAATCAAATGGCTGACGCAAGGTTGCTTCGAAGTACCAACCGATAATCTCCTCGTCACCGCTGCGGAAACGGTAGACCTCACGGGGTTCAATATCATTGCCGGAGTTAACCTGCTCTGGGAGGATAAACCCAAGCTCCGATGGGCCTGGCTTGATGGCATCGTGTTGTCCATCTTTGTAACGTTGCCAGATATAGCCCGTCAGATTGACTTCGCTAGAATTAAAAAACTCTAAGGATTGGATAAAAATTCCGGTTTTGATCTTAATCGTCGACTCCGCAATGGAAGCGGGGCTAACCGATCGATTCTCCCAGTTCTTTTTAAGATAGTCGTTTGCTGCCTGCTCGCTCACCAATTGTGTGGGTTCTACTTCATATTCATTCATTTTTACCCAAAGATTAATCAGCATGATAATCAAAGCAATAGACACCACTGTTGATAACCACCACCAGTTCGTTTGCTTCATTGGATAAACTCCCTTTCTTTTTAGCGCTGGATCATAGGCAATATTGCCTGGCGATTTAAGAAGTTGTTCTAAAACTTTTCAGCTGGCACGATACGGCGTTACAAATCGGTTCGAATTGATACAATTGGTTCCCGTGTTAACTGCGCTTTCTCACTGTTTTATGCCTTGTCTTGCACTCACTTAAAGAGTTTCAATAGAGCTTGTGCTGTGTGAGTACGATCACTGGAAGCGGACCGCTGAACACGGCCCCCTACGGCAG
The DNA here is from genome assembly GCA_039714615.1 of Pseudomonadota bacterium. GTDB lineage: Bacteria > Pseudomonadota > Gammaproteobacteria > JAAEPA01 > JAAEPA01 > JAAEPA01. The sequence goes on from JBDLIZ010000004.1 coordinate 3,154, forward strand.
CTCCCCCTGCTTCATCTTTCTGACATATCGCCATAGGGTGTAAGAAATTGCTGTTATAACGAATAAAATTAGAATCCCCGAAGCTTTACTTTTCAAATAAGGATCACACACAAGCGAGATAAAGAAAATTGAAATCGTCACAATGGCGCCACCAAGGAAATACCAAGTATATTTTTTATACAAAACTCGCAACTTGTAGACCCAGATGGAGAACAAACCATATATCAGGAATAAAGCGAGCAATACATCGAATCCGATTCGAAAAGCCCATCTTTGCGGACAAGCGAATTCACAGAGCTCAGGAGCATATTTTGAGAAAACTCCCGCAAGAAGATCTTGACTCTCTTTTTTTTCAAAGACTTGTATTACATTCCGCTTTACTTCATCTGCTCCTATGTCCGTGCTCATGGGTAGTGGCCAAAAGCCAACCCCGGCAAAATTATCCTGAAAGTAGACCAAATCATCGTATAATTGCCTAAACGGTTCAGGTGATTCGAACTCATGACCATGGGGAGTAATTACTGGAACTATTTTTCGAAGCATATTCCTACGTTGTATCCCTTTAAATTCATTTTCTATTGCGACCCTCAATTCTTTCTTCGTATCGGTTGTTGGCTCTTCTAAAAACACGAGAAAAAGATCTATATATTCCTCTTCTGGATTTTCGGTATCGAGGATAATCCCTTGAAGATCTTTAAATGCATAAACTTCCTCCTCTTTTTTGTCCAAGCTCAAACTGACCATTATATTCAGATAATATTCCTCACGGAGGTCGTCGAGTTTCTTACGCAGCGTCTTGACAAATTTTATAATTTTTTCTGATCCTCCGTCTTTTGGATAGTCATCGAAGTACACCGTTACACCGTCTGCCACGGCCGGATTTGCGCCGCTTAACATGGAAAAAAAGGATTGTAACCAAGTAAAATTTTTATCTGAGCGTTCAGGCTTAAGTTTTTGTACTACTTGTGTTGTAGCGGTGTCGATTACGCTTTCTGACCAGTCATGCCATTTGTTGGTATAGATAACCACATCCACCTTGGTCCTATGTTTTTGAGCTTCGCTCCTAAAGTTTCCACCCAACTTTTTATTGTTCCAATGTCTTGTTTCTGTAATTTTCCCATGCTCATCCAAAGCCAGAGCAAAATACCCGACTCTTGTGAGTATGCTAAAGTCCAGTTCCTGTTCATCATCCTTCTGTTCAATCACTTCGTCATTTGCATTCTCAGCAGCCATCCAAAACGGATAGAATCCATAGACGATTCCGGAAAAATCACGCACGCAACCACAAGACCCGCCGCTCCAACGAATATTTCTTAATTCCTTGAAAGATCCTTTTTGAGCTTGTTTCACAAGCAACGAACTGTATTGTAGGTATTGAGGAGCCTCACCTTCGAGCACCTTGTCTAGCGCCTTTTCGAATAGATGCGCATTCGCATATTCAATACCTTGCAACGCCTTCAACTGCTCCAATACGGTGTCAGGAATCACAATAAAGCCTGCATTAGCACTGACCGCCTCAAAGGATGTTTCAGTCAATGTATAGCTTGTCCGTTCTTCGGTCTCCTGTATTATGTTGGGTAGGTATTTCTGGAACTGTTCGGTTACCCCTTTGATCTTTGTTTGCACTGCATTTTCAAGTTTTTCTCTACTTGGATAATTGAGGCCATTCAGATCTTGAAGGGCTTCAATGACACTGTCAGGAATGTTTTCTACCCTCAGTTTATTAAACGATTGCTCTGTCAGTCTGTAACTTGTCCGTCCTTGGGATTCTTGTACTATAATCGGCAGAAATTCCTGGTATTGGTCAGTTACCTGCTCGACCTCGGCTTGGACTTCGCTTTGCAATTCTTTTTTGCTTGAATATTCGATATCTTTTAACGCCTGGAGCGACTCCAGGATGTTGCTCGTGATCTTCAGTGCGCTTAAATCCTGTTCTGTTAACTTGAAGAACACTCCCGATTCATCGTTTGAATTTGGTTGTGATGGTTGATCATCCGCGGCGGAAGATACGGAATCCTGAATGGCAGGAGCATCTGCGTGATTATTGACATCCTCCAAAAGCGAAGTGACCAGTAACGCTGTCCCGGATCGTATTATTTTACGAATATGGATTCGTCGATCGGCAGGTTGCTTGTCAACCCATTTTTTAAATTCCTCACTTGAAACGATCTTCTGCCAACCCGGATAATTCTCGGCAATCGCGGCATAGTAGTGTATTGATTCGGCCAGATCATCAGCAAAATTATTTGTCGATCGAATTTCGAAATCTTGGCAGAAATTCTTTAAAGAAGCGATGGCGTGCCGCCCCACAAAACCATCAATTTCGATTGGATTGTAGCCGATCAACCGAAGACGCTTTTGAATTTCTTTGATGCTCTCTTTATCGTAGCTTTCAAAATCCTTCCTAGATAATTGATTACAATCAAACCCTTCCGCGTTACAGATAGAAACGCTGCCAATGCCTAGCATCAGAACCATTACAAACCAAAGCCTTAAGAAAAGTGCCAGCACTGACTTCCTTGACGTAGAAAATGTCTTCATAATTTTCCCTAAATAGTCTTCCCTTCTTTTCTGAGTTCTTTGGTGATACCCTTGATTAAATCGTTATGAAAAATCGTATCTCTTTCACCTTGCAAGGCACTGATTGCGCCATAACGCACTACATTAGTGATAGCCCCACCGGAGAGCTCGTAGTTCTCCGCCAGCGCGCCCAAGTCAACATCTTCCGCTAAACGGCAGCCTCCGTTTAGAGTCCTCTCCCACAACCGATAGCGATGGTCTGTATCCGGCATGGGGAAATAGACGAGTGCCTGAAAACGCCGCGCAAAGGCTTCATCGATATTGGCTTTAAGGTTGGTAGCCAGAATGACAATCCCCGGAAAATCCTCGACCCGCTGTAATAGATAGGAGATTTCCTGGTTGGCATAACGGTCGTTGGAACTTGATGTCTGAGTCCTTTTTCCAAAAAGAGCATCCGCTTCATCGAAAAAGAGTATCCAGTTCTTGTTTTGCGCCTGGTCAAACACGTTGGCTAAGTTCTTTTCAGTCTCTCCAATGTATTTAGAAACCACCTTTGAGAGATCGATTCGATAAACATCGACGCCTACGGCAGCCCCGATGAGCGTTGCGGTGAGGGTTTTACCTGTGCCTGGCGGACCGTAGAATAGGCTTCGGTAACCGGGCTTGATCACCTTTTCCAAGCCCCATTCGTCCATCAGCACCCTGGAATGTTTTATCCAGGTGTTGATATTTTCGATCTCTTCCAGTACCTGTGGAGCCAATACCAGATCATCCCAGCCTAGATTCGTGGTGACGAGTTTAGCCGGAAAGGTCACGCTGTAATCCGGCTTCTGGCAGACCCCCGAGGTCAAACGGTTCAAGTACTCCGTCGAGATGATTAGTGCGCCGCTAAAAAACGGCTCACCGTTTTCTTGGTGTACGATGTGAAGAATATTTTTCTTGGCAAAGCAATGATCGTCTTCGAACAAGCGCAGGATATCGAAGCGCTTCCCCAGCTCGCTGCCCGCCAAGATGAAGACGGCGGTTTCACCGGTAGGAAGGAAACCACCATGGGCCCTGCCCTTCCAACCACCGAACTCGGTGAATCCTCTGCTGAAGTTCTTATTCCCGATAAAGAAGGTATCCAACAACTGGGGCCGCAGATGGGGAATCAGGGTCAGCATCAGCACGATGCGCTCATCAAACCCCATTGTGCACGCCTTGACCAGGCGGGCATATTCCGAGTCATAACCCTCCACGTCAGGAGGCGAAATATCGTAGATGCTGCGATATTCGCACTCCTGTTTGAAATAAAGGCTGATCCGAGCCTCCAGCACCCGGTTGAACCAGCTCAATTCCTTGTCCAGGGTATTGGCATTTGCCTTGCTCGCACTCATCTGATCCCTAACCTCTACTCCTAGCCCCGATTCCCTCATCGCCAATCCACATAGACAATCCGTTCCATCCAGGGATGCTTGACGGGTGAAAAGCTCCACGGAATCTGATCGAGCAACATGTCAAAGGGCTTTTGCTCTATCAGCAAATTCCAGGTGTCGTCCTTGAGCTGTAACCTTCCTTCACGCTGTAGGAAGGATTCCCTCAGACCCGCGACCGAGCTATTACCGATGGACTTCCAGTTTTGAATCATTCCCTGCAACAAACTTTCGATCAGTTCCTTTTCCCTATCGCCGATGGCGATCTTTCTGTTGATCGGTAGGCCGGTGCTGACACCGCACAGAATTTTGTTGAGCACCAGCTTATATTCGGCGGTATCCATTCTCTCATTGACCATGAACTGCAGTAGATGAACCGCGCGTTCGGCCCGATTAGGGTCCTTGAAGGCTGAATTCTCAGTCAGATCCAGCATCGAAAAGAGGCGCGGAAGATAAGGCGCTACTAGCACCTGCCCCGCATTGCATAGATAGATTTCTTCAGTAATTTCCGGTGCTTTTTCCTCCACGCCGTAGACAAAATCGGCATTGTCGGCTTGTTGAGACGCTGCTTCCGACAGCCGCATTCCATCAGCCGTGGTTGACAGCGCCGCTATGATCTCAATGGACAGCTCGCGCGTGGAAGGCAGTATATTTAGTGCTAACTGCTGACATATAAGGCTGCGAAATCTTTTTTGATCCGGCCAATGGAGTTGCTCCGCAAGAAAAATCGCAAAGCGCCGAGCGAATACCATTGCGTCGAATGTCCGGCCATCATCAAACAAATACTCGAAGATAAACTGCCACTTAAGCCGGTGAACCTGCTCCGGTTTAGCACCGATCTCTTTACAAAAACAGGCTATGGCGACACTATCTGCGCAGCGTTGCAGTCGGTGGTGCTCTGTGGGCCGCAAAACAAACAACACCCGAGTCAACAGCCTCTCTGGCAGTAGCTCAATAAGCCTCGCGACACTTTCTCGACCAACAAGCATCGACGCCAACAAGCGCCTGAGCCGTTCGGGTTGCCGGGTAATCAGCAGTTCGATCGTGCGGATCAGGCTGGCGGCCCGATGGGCGGGAACCTTAGCTGTATCTTTCAGGTAGTCAGCCAGACCTTGCTCGGCCTGCTCGCTCAGCGGTAACCAGGATGGCGCTTGCTGTGGCTCGGTAAAGGGTTTCCGCGGTACTGCGTGCGACGTTTTGGAATCCCGTGCATATTCATCAATGGTTTCGTCAACAATCAAATTCAGGTTTTTCGCCAGAATCGTTTCGAGATCGATGAACTGATGCTTAACCAGGCACACCAGGATTTGTGCGTAATAGCGCTTCGCGTCTCGGGCCCGATCCACATACATTTTAATCGCACTGATAAAGTCGGATTGCCCACCCTGCTCTGCTTGGGCCGTGAGGCAGAGAAAGACCTCGATCAGCCGGCACAGCACTTCGGCCGAGAGCTGATTGAATGATATCGCCCTGGACAGTTCACCGGCTTGCAGTTCACGGTAAAACCTCAGCAATTGCCAGGGATGATCTCGGGCCAGCCGGTCGATGAACTCCCCAATGCCGCCTTCGCTGGTTTGGTTGGAAACGTCCCCCTTAAGTAAGCATTCTCTGAGCCTCTCATAGAGGTCGTAAGCGTGGATCAATTCTTGGCTTTGGGAATCCGCAACACCTGGATCCAGCCGACTTCGAACCTCCTGTTCTGCCAGCCCGCCAAGGAGCTGAAGCATTTCTTTTTTCAAACCGCTAGGCGCCTCGATGCGGCGCAGTACCTCAATCAGGGAATTGAGCAGTTCGCCGTGGCGGATATTATCATGTGCCGCCATCTGCCGGACCAAGCTACCAATATAAGCCTTTTTATTAAATTGGCTGCCCCTTTCCATGAGCAGATAGGTGAAGGTAAACTCCCAAAGACGAGCTTTGAGGCTACTCGCCTCTCCTGCTTGTTCATCCCTGCCCTGCCGAAACAATTCCGGTCGTTCGACAATGTCATCGATGAAACCGCATTCCCCAGGTTCGAGCAGACACACGAGGTCCTTTAGCATAACTTCGGAACATCCGTGGGCCATATTCCTTCTTACTTTCGCCTGCCTCCCGTAATACCTGATCGCATCTTTCACAAGTACCGGCTGATCGTGCAAAATGATTCGCCAGATTTCCTGGATATCTTCGGCAGTGCCATGCACTAATGATCTAACGATTTTGCTTCGTAGTAACTCAATATCTGTGGAATGTACAGCTTTTAAACCGCTGGATTCACTACTTTTCAAACATGCTTTCCCGTGACTCTCTGCAAGAGAAGCGGTCTTGATTTCTCGTGCGGACCCCTCAGCCTCCCCACTTCGGTTCACCTCTTCCCCTTTGATCAACCCCTTTATAATCCCGGTCAGTTCCGGACCAAATTTTTTACTTGTACCCCATTGCATTTCATTGATCCGTAGTGTCAGCACCCGCGGATCATTCTCGTTTAAGCGCTGGAGAATCTTTTTCAAGATCCGACCTACCAGATCCTTTGGATTAAGAACCGCCCCTGCCGGGCACAGGAGATCGTTGAATAACTGCTTCCAGATTAAATCTCTAAGCTCCCCATCCGCTGCCTCCACGAAGCAGTGATGTCTCAAAAAGTCGTGGAACTGAATGATGGCAGCGCAAATAAAGTTCGTATGGGAGAATGCAAGCAGTCGAATGATATCTATCAGAATCTGATCCGGGAACTGACTGACCAAGCGCTTAATGACAGAATCTCTTCGGGCCGTAGTTTTTAAAAAATTCACAAATTTGGCGCCGGATGTATGAACAATGTGTTGAACCATTTGATCCATTGTTCGGCCTTCGCTTAGATCTGCATTCCACGGCATACAACCGGTGATCAAAAAATACTCGATCTGTTCAAGCTCGACCTGTTGCCGAGTAACAACCCCTTCGATGTGCGCAGGCTTCGCTTTGATCGACAGATGTTTCTCATGCAAGGCTGACCTGAGTCTTTCTCTCAACCGCCTTTCCATCTCATCTTGAAAATCGTGGTAAGAAAGTGTGCCTAAATCGACCTCCAAGCAGCCTATTCTTAACACCTCTTCTGCGGTAGACATTTCGTCAAAGACCTCGTCAACCACCCGAATTAGTCGTCGCCGGATAAAGGCATCCAAATCAGCTTGCTGCTCGAAGGCTTCCCCCTCCGAGCCGAAAGAGATGTCAAATACCGCCTGTTCTAAGATGTGCCGGTTTTCCATTCCTCACTACTAATCCTTTTTTCTATGCCTAATTCCTAGCCTTTGTTCTCGATTAGAAATTTGATGAGCCGTTCTGCCGCGGCATCGAGTTCATCGGCACCTACACCCTCGCCGCGTTTAAGATCCATCCATTTTCTGTAGAGAACCTCGAATTCGTACATCTTGTTGAACTTGAACCAGTAGAACTGTGGATAGACATGTGCAGGACAGTTACGTTGCACCGTCTCTTGGGCTAGAAGTCGAAAATTCTCATCATGACAGCGGGCGGTCCAGGCAGGAAAGATCACGCTCACTCTAAAGGAGTAGAAGTCATCCTGTTTCGATAACGTAATATCTTCGTGCCTAGGTTTTATCTTGGGCCTCAGCAAAATATGTTCCACTACGTGCAGCCCTTCGCTCTCGATATTCAGGTGGATTAAATAGCGGCGCAAGGCATTTGCTGATTCAATCCCGGTTTTCTGATCAGGATAGGTCGCCAAATACCACCATCTTCCGTTTTCCTTTGGACTAAAAACAAGCCGGTAGTTTCTATCTTCGGCATCCATTCCCAACTTGTATCTGTCCATGTAAATACCGCCCCTAAGCAAGGCCTCGCTAATTAGGTTGTTCTTTAAAGGGACAATAGAATTGATTGCGTCGATGGATTTTTCAGGACTGTGTTTTTTACTCATTTTGATAATTGGGACCCATTGAAACCCTGTTTCTTTCTGCTCATCGATGTCATCCAGTGCGATCATCTCTAATTCGAGAGTCCCTTCCTTGATTCTAGAGTATGATGCGTGCGGAAGCAGTTTTAGCCCTTGCTTAAGAAAGACCATTGTCAGGGACCTGTCCGTCAGCTGTCTAAACCCCAGCAAAAGGCTCACCTTGCGTTGCAGTCCCGCCACGTTGGTCGAATTCCAACAGGGTTTGTTATAGTTCGAAGCGCCCGCACGATCTCTGCTAATTTCTACAATATTTTTTAGAAAGGCGATCTTATTTTTAATGATCACCTCTTCCACTTGTGAGGGAGTATAATAATAGTTGAAATGACGTAGTGAATGCTGGGTGAATGTTTCCCCATAGAGGCCAAGCAGGTAATCGAGCAGGCGGTTCTTTCGATCTGCGTATTTGTCATGCCTTCTCAGTGCTTTGCTGAGAATTTCGGATGGAGGCCTTTTATAAATAGGCTCGATACCAGGGATGATGTCGTCTTTCAGCGTTTGAAAAAAATAACTTTTCCTCGGTCGATTTTGCGGTGAAAAAAGCGTGCGAAGAGAATTTAAATTCGCTGTATAATTCGCCATCAATTGTTCAAAAATTGCTAGATAAGCCTTTAGTTGAGCAGCTTTTGCTTTAACTCCTGGAGAGGCGGACTCAGACACACCATAAGCATCAATGCCATAGATGGAAGGAAAATGATTCTGAATGGAATAATATTGCCGCAGGTTTCGGTATTGACCCCGAGGCGGGGTGTAAAGCAATGAGATATTTTGTGGCGTTCGCTCGAGTGAGCGATGCTCATAATTCAACTCCCTGTACCCGCTCTTAAACTCCAATGTTGATACGGACAATTCCCTGCCGTCTTTGATCAGCTTGACTTTGATTTCATCTTCATCTTGAGGAATGCGCAAGTGGAATACCGCTTCGGGACTCTCACTGCTAAGAGTTTGATCGTGAACCTCCCGGTCTATCTTGAAGTAAAGGTTTTTTATATCCTCAACCCCTTCGATTTCTTTGATGATCGATAAAACATCCGCGACAAATACTTCATCCTGCTTATCACCAAGCTCGTGTTGCTTGATAATGCCATGATTGGTAAAAGGACCTATAAACATCTCCTCCAAACTTTTCCCATCATTACGCACTTGTTCAAAATCATAAAAACGGATACCCGCAGAAATATGCCTTGAGCATTTGTAATATATTTCGGCCAGCACTTCGACTGCTGTCCTACCTCCCCTCACCTCGATGTCAGCATAGAGTTCGCAATCCACCTCACGCATAATGCTGATCTCGTTGAGATCTTCACAGAGATTTCTGTAATTCAGGTAGACCTGGCGAATATGAGTCGTTATTTCTGCATGACTTTTTTTTACTGCATCTTGTTTAAGCTTAATTGCGATGTCATAGAGCCCGGTATAATCTCCATCACGTACCTTGCTTAGCCAGACATTGTCTACCTCACCAACAGAGTCAACGATGATTTTCCTGTAGTCGTCCATGGTTGTCGGCCGGCAGGGGAATATCTTTTCCGGTGGATACAGGGCTTGGCTCTCAAAATCGATATGCCCGTTCTCATCGGTAAGGAAATCCTCGATCTTAAAATCTGTACGGTAGATAAGATCGGTCAACGCATAGCACAGCTGTTCGAGAATTGTGACGCCGGGATCATGAATATTATAATCGGTCCAGAGCTTCCCCGATAAATCCTGTACGAGGTCAATGCCCTCCTTTTTAAGCTTATCGAAGCTGAACTTGTCCGCACTGACTCGCTTTTTTTTTATGCTTGCGCTTGCTGTCATTTTAATCCCTAGGAGCCTGCCCGAGAATAGAAACCGTAGCGAGGGGAAGCCATTTTGAGTCCATTTAGGTGATCATTTGAGGCAAATAGTAGGCCCTATTTAACGAAAATGATCGTTAAAATGGGCCAAAAGGGCTTTTCCGCAGTAGGTTCTCTGTTCTCGGACAGGCTCCTAATAAGCATACTCTAATCCCTAACTTCGTCGTTTGGTGGCGAGCAACATTCGCTCATGTCTTCATCAAACCAAAGTTTGGTTAGGTAGCACTTGATTTGTATGCCTTCTCCGTAATCGCTGTTAGAGCGAATCTGCAGATAATATCTACGATTGTCTCCAGACCAGCGCAGTTTCAACTTATCCCGTAACGACAGGTAATAGGCTTGATGAGATCGGATTCTTTTTTTTAAGTTTAAAAAATTAAAAAATATACCTCTTGGATTAAATGTGTTAAAGGCAAAGGAATGCATGAGTGCATATTTACCCGTCTTTTTCTTCCCGACCCCTGCCATAACTTCAAAGGCTTGGCAACCGCTCAATTCCTCAGTTATGTTGTGCCATTCACCGTCGGCCATAGCCGTTTTTACTTTGACCCCAATTCTTCCTTGGGACCTTATCACACCACCTACATCGAGATTCCACTCGGGATTTTTTTTATTCACACCAACCTTACCTACATGATCAAGTGACACTATCGGCAGGGGCGATTTATTTTCCCGCGGCTTACTAATCAGGAGATTATTTCGATCACCATCGTAGCTTATCGACCATAGAGGGTTTTTAAGATCATTATTTCTGAAAAAGCTGATCAACCGATCATGGATACCCAGCGATGATATTTCAAGACCATGCTCCAAAGATTTATCAAAGCCCTCATCAATCATATTAAGTGAGGAATCCATCAAATCCCCAAACTGGTCCGCCGTAGGCAAAGCCCCTTTCCTGAAAAAGTGTTTGAGAGTGCTTCTGTTCCTCTTAGCCATGACTATGATTTTCGTTGATGATAAATGTGCTTCCGACCTCCAATTCGTCTATTCCGGTTGGCTCGGCATCTATGGTCCTGATGGCACCCATTGTTTCGATAAAATGATTCCTCATCGGAATCGCAAGGCTCCAAGGATATCTCGGGTGAATCTCGTCTGAATGCGCTACGCCATCCATTGCAGCCGTGCCGGGAGAAGCGCTCTCAGGACGACCATCCTTTGACCTGGCAGTGTCTGCCAGGCTGAATACGCTCTCATCGTCCTTGGTGATATGAATCATAGAAAAATTGGTGATAAAATCCACATAGTCTAGCTCTCGAATATGGGACTCCAGATCCTGGCGGCGGATAGACCATCCGAATTTTGCTTTATAGCCAATGCTATGCCATGGAGATACGAAGTCGACGATGGTTTTATTAAGCTTTGTGAGACAGTAACCATCGTGCGCGTCTCCGGCCAATTTGACCGTACACCTCACTTGAATTCTCTCATATACAGGATTGCGCACCTCGATCTCAGCAAAAGGAGAAACTAGCTTTTTCACACAGTCGCGAATTCGAGTAAGTTCAATGGCATTCACCATGGGTTTAAAGCTCTTATCTTGCTCACTCTCTTTCAGATAAGGAACGACCACAATCAACACATGCCCCGGCTGTACTTTATCTTTGGCGGAAGCCGTATTCGAAAAACATTTAACCTTGAAGATTTCGGGGAAGTGCTCCAGTATAAGCCGCTCATAATCCCAGGGAACGGAAGCCCTATTTTTGTGGCGTAATCTCTCACTAGTCCTTGTTTTCAGCTGAGTGGGGCTCTCTGCAGGCCTGCCACCGAACGATTCCTCTACCTGACATATCTTATCCAGCCCTGTAATTGAGGTCGAGGTTTGGCTAATGCTGCCGGCTGGAAGTTGTTTATTAAAACGATCGAGGGCGTTGCCTCCCTTGCGTCGGCTTACCTTGAGGGCTTGGGCACAAATCGAATAAAGGCTGCAAATAGAATGTAGATTTTTGTTAGCTGAAATTCGTAACCAAAAGAGACCATCCGGCATGATGGTGTTTTTTTTATCAATATCCTCAGGCATGTCCAGGGTGACAATACCTGAAGATAAAAGCCCCCCCGTGGTATCGGAAACTACACTTGACGATTCGAAGCGTACCCAACGGTTAGATGACAGGTAGAACCAAAATATCTCGGTTCTTTCGATTGAAGTCTGTTGAGTACAATCCTCCAATATATGAAAGAAAAGAGTGAGCTTGCCGCTTAATTGTCGAGCAGAAATCCCGACAAACAAATTTCCGTCATACCGGTACTGTGGTAATAGGCAATGAGACACACCTCTAATTGCAGGATAGATGATATGCAGCCCGAAGGGCTGGAAGTGGTATAGTTTTTCGCCGAAAAACTCAGGTTCAATAGATATGTCTTGTCTGAGATTGATGACACTCCTTGCACTATAATTCAGCGTCATCCGATTGATAAGCGGGGTATAGGGTATGTTTGGGATTTGCTTTGGCTTTTTGCTCTTTACATTTTCCGACAGAATCCTAGTCAGCAGTGCGGGGTATTCTTTATGGCCGAATGCGCTGGCCGGTCCTGTTAGTGCAAGCTTAAAAAATCCGTTTCTGGTTTTAATATCGAAACGAAAATCCTCTTCTGATAGCCTAGAATTGATAGGCTTAAAATAGTGTAGAATATCTATCTTAAGGAACCTTCTCTGATGAACTGCGCCTCCGTTTTTTTTCGTAGCAAATAACGGTATCTTTTGCTTCCCATCTCGCCGTGTCGGCAGCCATTGACCATCCTGGATTACTGAAACTTCCGACTCAAATACGTCATTGCTGAAGCTTGTTTCATAGCCCTGGTAAAATTCTCGAAAGCCGCCATTGCTTCTCGGTAACTCACCCCATTCAATGTCTACGTTCAGAGCGGTGAGATTCTTCTTTGCCAATTCATAATTACCGATTAAAAAATATGAATTACAGGTAGGCAGTGGACCAAATGGCTGGAATGGCTTTGCAGGATCAAGCTGGCCATGGTTGTTATATGCGAGGAGATCATTTGTACCCTCGACGTTTACTTCAAAGCTAACTTCTTCAAGGATAAGACCATGGAAGAGTGAATAGGGATAAAAATTTGCCGTGCCATTAATGCTGAATCGAATCAGTGGCAAACCGGTCTGCCACCGCCCCGCGTGGATTTTTGTATCATAGGGGATGATGGGGTCAATTTCAGGTCCCAACGTGAGAATGCATTTCAAGCCTTTTTGTATCGCTTTACCTCCATTGGTGAAAGGTTCAATGATATAGTTGGGAACTTCATGCCAGCCGTTTTCAGCAGTCAAGCTGATGGTGAAAATATTTTTTAAAACCTTGTAAAACAGATCCTGCCGGTCGAGCTTCAACAGATTTCGTATAACTTCAAGAGATACGCTGTTGAGCAATTTCTCTGCTTTTTTCAAAATATGCGTTTTGTTTTCTTCTGTGAACATACCATGATGGGTTAGGAGATATCTGCTGAGTAGCTTACCGAACTGGGTAAAGAATTCTACTTCGGAGACAGCATTTATCAGCCCATCTACCGGAATGTCTCCTAATTCAGAACCCAAGCTCGCGGGATCAGTAAAAGTTATAGTAATCTCGATTTTCCGCGAACCCTCCTTAAGCAGCAGTACCCCCGATGCCACTGCGAAACCAATGTTAGCCTCTTTCGAAGTTTTTTTTCCTACCTCTGGTTGCACTGCTCCAAAAATGTGCAAGGGTTGCAACTTAGATTCAGCATCGATAGTGCCGTCGATCAATAAACGGCTTGTTTGAGCTCGAGTAATATAATTAAATTCCTTCTCCGGTGATATCAGCTTGTCTCGTTCAAAATACAGTGTGTACAACGACTGAACCTGTGCACCAGTCACCACCAAATCATTATCCGCCAAGTAAACGCGCTCTTTCTTATCCTGATCTTTTCCGGCGATAAACTCGGTCCCCTTAGAGACTAAGACTCCGTCACTATCAGGGGCTGCCTTGAGGACTAGATAGGCACTGTCGGGGATATGATTCCTGGGAGCAACCTTTAAAAATTGGTAATAATAAAAATCATGATGTCTCGGTGTGAACGTATTTATCTTATACTGCGCTTTTTGAAATAGCTTTAAAAAAGCTATAAACAAGCCCATTGCAGGATTGTGGGCTTGACTATGAAAGCTATCTTCAAAGTATTCCTGAGTAATTGTCTGAAGGTATGAAAAGGAGTTTATAAATGCATAAAAGGCAGAGCGCAAAAAGTGCTTTTCATCAACGATACTACCCAGCTTAGGAAGCTTGGACTGTGGAAATAAAATAGTATTTTCTTTCTTTTTAATTCCCCATATTTTATCAAATCCTTCAAAATCATTAATGACGGTCCCTTTCTCCCCTCTCATTAGTCGCCATCTTAATTCACCAACGCTATGCAGCTCAGCAGCAAGCCTTTGTTTAATAATCTCCGCGATTTTCCAGCTTAAGGTATTTGCTGATGAATTATTTGTGGCATAGAGACTTTTAAACCAGAAATCGATATCCTTGGCGAGCACATTGACGTATTTAGCCGTGCTAATCATGCTGAGTTCTAACAGGCGAAGAAACTCCGAATCCATCCGCTTGAGATCCTTACTGAGAATCTGCGCCATGATAACCGCTTCATCTGCGGTAAACAGTTCTGCCCAACTTCCATCTTTTTCATTGTTTATCTTATGAAAGTGTAGTGCTGACGCAAACTCAACACTCATAGCGAGCAGATCTTCTAATGCCATTTCGTCCGCATTGAAATAGCCCTCCCGTAAGGCGTACGAGAAGCGGCTATTCTGCTCAGTGCCATCAGTGATACACAACCAATCCCATTCGGCCATTTAGATAGTTCCGTCCAATACGCCAATACTGTTGTTCAACATCAAAGTCTTACGTTGGTCCCTTCTATAAAATAATAGGGATAAACCATGTTACTTCGTGTGTTAGTTTTTCTTATCGTGTAATTAAGTTTAATTTTAATTAGTCCGTTATATATTTCATCTGTATTCACTTCAATGCTTTCCAATTCTATTCGTGATTCAAAAAATAGTACGGCCCGCTCAATAACGTCCTTTATTTCAGTAAGAGTACTCTCGCTCATGTTTTCAAAAATTAACACCTTGAGCCCACACCCATAGGCCGGCTGCATGACTCGCTCTCCAGGTGAGGTGGATAAAAGAATCTTGAGGCTCTCCCGGATATCATCTTCATCCGAGCTCATCTTCACCTTCTTAGTGCATGTTTCAAACTCTGGGGGAAAACTCCATCCGGTGCCGAGAAACGCCTCGTCGATGCTCGTCTTGTCTATTGACATTACTTAACCCCCGATGACTACAGTCGCACAACCCACGCTAATGCTGCCGCCATGAGCGGTGGTATCCCCTACCCTGGCAGCAGGCTTATTGCCGATCATTACCGTGGCAGAGCCCATAGCGATCGTATCCGGAGCACCGACGCAGATACAGCTATCGCCTAGCACCGCTGCGGGCATATTGCCTATCAGGACAGTGCTAACACCTGGACCTGCTATCGGTCCCCCAACATGGGGAATCGGTGAGGGCACCGCCGGCGTTTGCATTGGGCAGTTGTGCATATCAGCTATTCTCGCTGCTGGGGGCATATGGCACTCCTTTCTAGTTAGCTTCCGTACTCAAGATGTAAGGCATGATGTAGCGGCATAAATAATGTAAGAAAATAGTAAATTGCACTAACCTCAAAACGCCGCACTCTGTAAATTCATAACTTCATTGCATGATTGTGTTTTGGTATTAGCACTCACTATGCTATCAGGCTACTGCTGATCACTAATTAATCATCACCATAGCTCCCTTGATCGTGGTCTGCCCCGAGGCGGAAAGTTCGGCATTGGTTGCCCCTTTAGCAACAAAGCCGACACTCGCAGTATTGTTGATATTGAGCCCCTCGACCGTGACATCCTCTTGAGAGCTCATACTTATCTCACCCATGGCATCTATAGTGACTTTCCCCTGAGCACTAATAGTCAAATCTTTAGGGGTATCTAGGAGAATACCGTCAGGACTCAGCTCAACTTTATTGTCATTCTGGTCCTGCAAGAGGATTGACTGGTCCTCATCGCTTATCACAACTTTATTGTTACCTGGGGTAAGAATAGTGATGATTTTTTTTTCGTCATCAAACTCTAGATTTAAATTACTTTTGGTGACTAACGCTTTAATAAAGTTGTCTTTACTCAGGCTGTAGGGCGGCTTTCTCTTGGTACTGTATAAGCTGCCCAGTACTACAGGGTATGAAGGGTCGTTATTGAAATATCCAAGCACAACTTCATCTCCGATTTCGGGAACAAAGAAAGCTCCAAGCCCATCGGAAGCATAGAAGCTTGTCAACCGGGCCCAAACTCCTGCCGTTTCCGCTTGTAGCACTGGGACAGAAACCTGGATTCTGTGTTGCCCTTCCGGGTCTTCGTCAAGTTTCATAACAACTCCGAGCTGCAAACCCTCGATGCCCGGCGCCAATCCGGAGGCCGGCGGAACAACTAGATCTCGTTTTTCGGCAAACCAATCCGGTGACATACCGAACTCGACCTCCGTAACCCAGTTCCCCTCTGATATAATGTGCTTAACCTCGCTCACATAGACCTTGCCAGTAAAGCGGTTTCCGACGCCCTCGAGTTCAATTAGCGCGCCGATCTTCGCCTTGGCACTTCCCTGAAACTTCATGTGACCCCGAATTCTGGCTAGACCGGCCTTCAACTGGCGCGCATCGGCCCAAGCTTTCAGAACAGATTTCTCCACCGGCGCCGAGGTCTGCAGGCGAAAGGACTCCAAACCAACCACCTCGGCCAGCTCGGCCGCATCAAGATTCCCTTGTTCATTGAGCACCTTGGAACCGACTTCCTCCTCTATAACCTCCTGAGTTTTTGGGTCCCAGGTGGCCCCCTTAACCGAGGCCAACTGAGTCCTAGCGTCTATGTCAGCTTGAAACGCCAGTAGATCCTCACCATAAGTCACTTTCAGCTCAGGGGCTACACTGAACCGCGGTGCACTGACCGTGACCTTACCCTCTTCCACAATGATAACTAGGCCGTTAACCTCTGCGCGAGAAAGCATGAAATCCCAGTCGGTGCAGTAATACTGGACCAGCTCCTTGTGTTGCGACTCGGTAGATGCCACATCCGAAGACAGACCGCTACAGTTGCCTATCAGAGTGGCTATGATGTCACCATCGCTGCTGTCGACATAATTAGTGTTTTTACGGCCAGTTGCCATCCCAACCGCTTTGTCCCGGCATTCGATAATCAGCCGCGCATAGTTATTTCCACTGATCTTTATGCCATGCTTGACGACAATGCCTTGAAAGAGGGTCTCTTCATTCTGATCGTAACCGGCATTAATTTTAATTTCAGCACCCGGTTTTAAATGCTCCGCGTTGCTGACAGGGAAATCCTGTTCCGGCATATCGCCATCTAAAAGTACAATAGTAGCCATTGGAATCTTGTTGATCATCTTACTGATCGCTACCGAGACGATCTGAATGGACTCATCGAGTTGTGTGCCGTTGCTGTATACGGTTAGTTTGACAACACTACCACTGCTAATTGTTGGTGAATCGGCCATACTTTAATTTAAAGGCGGAAAATGGAGTTTGTCGCCAGGTTTTATTTCACGAAAATTAGTGATGTTATTTACCTTTGCAACCTGTAAATAATATGAACAATCTTTGTAAACGCGATAGCATAACAGAGGTAAAGTATCGCCGGCTCTCACCTCAATAATATGGCTTAAATCAGGTGACGATCGATTGGCTCTTAGCGCTTCTTCCTCTTTGCTCATGAAACCATCGAAAGACAGCTTCACCTTTGCCCTTAACGGTTCACCGCTAGGCTTGAACAAGGTATAGTCCACCGATATCGATTTGAGTCGTGCGAAAAATATAAGACTACCCCATAAAAGTCTTACATGATTCGGTTGATGGATATCACCAACATAGGCATATACAATATTCTTTAGTTGTTCGATCTGCGTTTTGACATCTGGCGAACCTTTGCCGGAAATAGGCGAGTTAACCACGCCTGTACCGTCGATCACAAGATCAAAACTTACCGTTTCTACCTCGATCGCACTGAACTTTGATTCCGATGCCAACTGCCCCAGGGATTTTTTCTGGTTATAACTAATCGCATGTTGGTGGCTATATGCGGAGGGGTTAAGCATGACCTCGAAGTTATCTTTGGAAGAATCAACGTTAATATTTCCCGCGGAATCGATGTTGCAGGGAGATATAGTGAGCTTTTTCTTCAGCCCGGTGCTAAAACCAGCCATTTATCGCTCCTGCTCCTCACGTAGAAGTTCAATAAATAACTGTCTGCATTCCTCCATGATTTCCGATCTCATTTCATCCAAGTCATAGCCAGGTTCACTGCTGCATTTTTCCTGGCCCTGGCCCTGGAGAACAGTGGATTTTATCAACATCTGCTTGACTTCTATGGTCATGACAATCAAATAACTCTATTGGAGTAGTTATAACTTAGCTCTATTTTTTCCAGTGCCACTTCGTTCTTGGTGGAATTAAAGCTTTCCACTTCCCAGTTGACCGGATAGGCATTGGCAAAGGACCAAGCCCGAATCGGAGTCTTATTTTCGTTCAGTAAAAAAACGTTAATCGGCATGGGCACTATGGGAGAGGTAAAATCCGCTTCAAGGACAGAACGACACCAAACCACCAAGGGCGAAGACATTTTGGCAATGCCACGCTTTAATACTAGCTTCGGATGTTTGACCGATTTAGGTAATTGGTGAACATATCTATTCTCACCACCTTCAATGACATCCTCTGTTTCGATTTCCGAACCTATACCCGTCACTTCCTGAAATGAGGTATCGCTCATCCCTTGCGTTGCCGCAAAGACCACTTTGAAATAAAAAGCTGACGGTGGATACCCATCCGATTGCAGTAGGGATGGAATGCTCAAATCGGACATGAAGTTCACCCCTATTAATCATGAAAGTGACGAATTGTGCCCCCGATTATTTCCGGCAGATTTAATCAACTAGCCGTTTTAAACATTAGGCCGGCACGACATTTAATTTAGAATCAATGCGCTCACTGACCAACAAGTCGAAATTTGATCATGAATTGTCAATCGTAACGCCTTCATGGACGATCTCAATGGATTCTATAGCCACTTCGTTACCGTCGGACTTGAGATCAGTACCGGTGATCTTAGTAGGCCATGCGTTAGCAAGAGTCCAGACCATCGTAGGGGCACCGGTTTCATCGAGCAGGCTAATAGTAACGGGTACCCGCTTTATGGTGTTCATCTTGATCTGGCTGAACCAATCCCAAAATTTATTATCTGACTTGAAGATGCCCTTTTTCATAGTGACGTTGCCCGATTTTTTGATTCCAGGCATTTTGATGGTCGAGAATTCAGGACTGTCGCCCTGCCGGTACTCGATCGGTTGAGCCTCGATATCCAAACCGGATATCTCCTGAAATGACATGACTTCGGAATCCCATTTGACCTGAAAATGGAATTTCGGCAGCGGCCATACAGTCGTGGATTGAGCGGATCCATCATCTGCCATGACACATTTCTCCTATAAAATTATGATTAATTAATATACCTTCGTGCTGCACGGTGGACCCAGAGACAGGAACCACCCTACTACGACTTCTGCATCTGCTGTTGGAAAGTTATCTCGATGAATTCGGCGGGACGACTGATGGCCACTAGCACCGTAACGCGCAAAATACCTTCCAGGATATCTTCTGAGGTCATGGTCTCACCCAAACCAACATGAACACTAAAAGCATCATCAGGACTTGCTCCCGCCAAACCGCCACGCTTCCAGATGCCAGTCAAGAAATTGCGGATCATGCTTTTAATAGTGACCCAAGTATTGGCATCGTTACTCTCAAAAACATAGGCTTTGGTGGCCAGCCTGATCGATTCTTCCAGCATGATCATGGTTCTACGGACATTGATATAGCGCCAATCAAGGCTGTTGCCGTCCAGTGTACGAGCCCCCCACACTAACGTACCTTCACCAATGAAGGTGCGAATGGCATTAATCGACTTGCCTTGAGTGGTAACGTTCAGGTCTTCCTGATCATCATGGGTGATATTAACGGCAGGTGAAACCACAGCGCTCAAACTCACGTTAGCCGGCGCCTTCCACACCCCTCGGGAATTGTCCACCATGGTGTAAACGCCGGCCATAGCAGCTGCCGGAGGCAGCAAATTGAGCATATTTTTAATTTCTGTCATGATGGCGTTGAACAGCGGACTCATTGCGATCAAGCTCTTGTTTAAAAGCACTTTATTGATTGCAATCTCGTCTTCCTCGACACCTGCCCAATCACTCGTAATGTTATTGACCGCTTCTATTTGTTGAACGGTTTTAACTGGCATCGTCTCATCGGGCGTTTCCGGCAGTTTGAGTTCCGCCCGCAGACATGTTTGCAACAGGTCCTGATTGGATATGTTTTCATAGCTCAAATCCTTATCTTGGGTGATGGTGGTGTTTACCCAGGGATAATAGGCTGATGCAAAATCAAGATTATTGATTCCCAGACGATTCCTGAACTCAGCGATACAGTCGCCGGCTGGATCCTGTCGCTCTTTATAACCATTCCAAACATCCAGTATCGCGACCCGGCTTCTCATTTTTCCGCCACAATGCGCTAAGGCGGCTTGCGCTACAGAAATACAATTTTCTTGATCCAAGAGAACAGCTTCGGGAACAACCACCATGGTGGGCTCCTGCTCCTTGATCAACTGATCTATACCTTTTCGTAGCTTGTCCCCCTCAACAGCGGCGTCGTACTTTCCTACCGAGACGATATAGCAGGGACCACCCCCGTTCTGGTAAAACAGCAACATGCTGTAATAAAGAAGGTATCTTCCCTGTTCCTGCTTTAAAAGATACTCCTTGTCTACTACTGAAAACGCCGCTTCTTCGGTCACATCCGCGGCCTTTTCATTAATATTGAACAACGGCCTCGGACCAAAACCGAAATAGTTGTGATACTCCGACATCGAGGTAATCCGCCACGGCTTGTTTAACAGCGACCTTCCTTTGTTGTCGGTTTTTTCGGTATAGCCTATAAAGGCAGGAACCGCAGTTGCCACTTCAACGACGGAATTAGGAAAGGCATTTTTTTCAACGATATAAACGCCCGGGGTTTTCATCTGTCCCATGTTTTCTCCCGTTACCAGTTAAAAGTTAATATATATTTCCGAAATAACTGCTTCTTTCCCCTCAATCATTTCTCTATTGATTTGACTTACGGAGGCCATCGGCAATCGCCTTATGAGCACTTTTTCACCTCTAGGCCCGTTCTCCTTTAACTGGAAGCGATAACTGAAAGTGTCCCTCATTGGGATAGGTGTTTTTGACCTGAAGGTTAACGCTGTTCTATTACCGGATAAGGATTCCTTGCCGGAAAACTCAAATTTAATAGCATTATTAAGGTCGGCAATATAGGAATGTTTCTGGGCCATTGAACCCAGCATATAATACTTCCAAAATGTCTGTCTGGCCTTAAACTTTAAATAGTAGTCTCTTGGAATCACCTTTAGCTGCTTATTAAAAGGGTTAGTTTCTTCTTCAGACATAAAAAGTCTTACTATGAAAATAGGTCTTAGGTGTCTGTCTTTTCTATTAAGAATATTTTTCAGCTGGGGTGTATCCATTTTTTCAAAATTTATTGAAGATACATATTCTTCGTCATGCAACCTCTGCTTGCCGCTTATCTGTGTTTTCATGCCTCTATTGTCAAAGTACAGGATGGCATCTTGTTGACGAATAGGGCGCTCTGTGAAGTTCTCGAACAAAGGGTTCTTTGAGAACACTTTGAAGGTTAATATCAAAGGGTCATCCGAATCATCGACAAACCGTTGCAGGACCTCGGTAGCATGTTCATCATAAAATACACTGATACCGTTGCTCTTATTCCTGGTTAACAAACCTGTTTTTTTTATGGTTATACTGGTCTCAGAGGTAGGGATAAATTCTAGTCCCCAACACGGATCCGGTGAGTAAAACATGTGTTCAACCGCAATACTGACTAAAGGAAGATAAGAGCCCATGAATGGCAACCGAAAACTAAGAGATCACCGAAGATTGTGGCTCTGTTACGGCAGGCAATTGACTCCTAACATCTCCTGAGTCGAATGCGACTATCCTGACTTTATAAACAACAGACGGTAGATATTTTCCGCTTAACATACCCCATAAACTGCTTAAATCCTTTATATCCAGGTTTTCTAAATCCAGCACAAGTCGGTCAATCCTGTTGTCTAAATCTGGTGTATTTTGACGATCGAACACCGGACACCGCTGAAAAAAACTGATTGTATTCGATAAAAATTTTAATGCCTCCGGGTAATTTTTTCCGCTGAAATATCCCGCAACTAAAAGATATAAATTTAGATACAATGGTGGGTTGCTAGATATAGATCTCTGTGACCCTACTGAGCTTTCCTGAGTTTGCCGAAATGGCATCGTATCTTTCTCGATATTAATCAAAAATATAACGAGCTTGTTATTGATATGGGAAACTACGCCGCCATCTTGCTCCAAGATATTGGATATCACGACTATATCCTCACTTAGATCGAAGGTTCTTTTTAGATATTGATTTAACTGGCTTGCAATATGGCTTATGGCGATATCTATCATATGGCGATGTTGTCTTAGAATGGCAAGGTAGGGTTTCCTTTCGTTCCTTAGCTTTAGAATGATTGGGTTTTAAAATTCAGGGCTAAGGTATGAATATGATCGTCGGATACCAGAACCTCACCAACCCTCTCCACCACGGTTAAAGCATAAAATATGCCAACGAGAAAAAACACTCAATATCTTCTTCAATAGTTTTTAGTTTGATTTAATTGGCTAGGGATTATTCGTCGTCATGATGACATTTTAACAACTCAAGTATAAGCGGGCAGGATGGCTGTAAAGTGTTAATTTTTTGGCTTGAGTAGGTGGGATCTTGACACCTTTGTAATCCGAAAATAGTTTGCGCCGGATTATCTTGTGCTCTATCAATGTAAGTGTACGGATTCAGCGTCCCTGTGGTGTTTCGCAGCAAGGCGCAGTGCGAAGGCAATGTTCTATTACCTTGTCGAGCACTGCAACGCCGCGGCGGGACACCACAGGGACGCCCTTCGGGTTAGCTTGTCAACGCCCACGGACTGCGTTGCGCCTCTTGATAAGGGAATGGCCATTATCTGCGAGGCGCGCCTTGCCGTGAACGTTGACAAGCTAACTGAACTCGCACACTTACATTGATAGAGCACTAGGAGCCTGTCGAACTCAGGTAATCGTAGCGAGGCAAAGACGGTCTGAGGCGGATTTTTCGATCGTTTGATGCCAACCCTCCCTGGGTGGCCCTCGTTGAGCAGCCAGAGGCTGTCCACAAAATCGACGGGAACGATTTTGAACAGCTCGGCTGGCCCTTTAGGGCGAGCCCCAGGGACGGGGCGAGTAAATCCGCTCCCGGCGGATTTGTGAGGCGAAGAGCGGTCGCCATTTAACGAAAAGAATCGACAAATCTGTCCAAATCCGGCTGTACCGCAGTAGATCGTCCTAAGTCCGACAGACTCCTAGAACGCGCTGCCTATATTGAGGTAGATGCGGTCTTCGCCCCCCAGGTCAAAACCGTGGGCATATCCCAGCCGCAGCTGCAGGGGTATGTGGTAGAAGAGACGGGTCTCAGCATTGAGCTCCAGGCCTGCGCCGGTGTGGTAGTCGTCCGAGTCCGCGTTGTCGTCCCAGACGCTGCCGGCCTCGACGAAAGCGGCACCGGAGAGACGATTCAATCCCAGGGGCGGCGCCATCCATCCCCGTTCGATCAGCCGAATAGGGAAGCGCCACTCCAGCGAACCCAGATTCATGTCCTGGCCGATGAGATTAGCCAAACCGTCCGGGTAACCACGCAGGGAGAAATCGCGGACGTTGAAAGGAGAAGGCCCGATCAGGGTGGGGAAATCGCTGAACTCTCCCCCCAGTTCGAAAACTGTGGTCTTCCCTTCGCCCCGGCCCAGGGCAATCCGGGCGGCAAGCACGTGATTGTTACCCAGGGAGATATACTCCCGCCAATCCAGCCGATAGACCTCACCATCAAAGTCGCTGTCCAGGGGGGCACCGCTCTCGGCCACCAAGGTCAGGCTGCGTCCGCTCTCCGGACTGATGGAGTAGGCGTAACGGTCGCTGCTGTCCCAGCTTGCGGCGATGCCCAGCAGGTTATCGGTATAGTCGGGTCGAAGGGGCGCAGAGCGGAATCGCTCGGCATCGGAATTCCGGTTATACAGAGCCCCAAGCTGCAGGCTCAACCGGTTGTCCACTCTCAGCCAGGGGAAGATTAAATCGATTTCGGCGGTGTCGTCATAGCGAATGCGGTTCAATTCATCCTCAGTATCGCGAAAGTAGTCCGCGTCCCGGGAGAGACTGAAGCGAATGGTGGGAAACAGCCGGTCGTAGATATAGTCCAACCGTCCGACAGCGATCTGGTTGGCCCCATCGATCCCAAAGGATGCGGCGTACTGGTGGCGGTTCAGTGCATCGGCACCGTTGGTTGAGATCCCCAGAATGGCCTGATCCTTGTCGATAGCCAGGAACGGAAACCAACTGAACGGCCGTACACTGCGCAGCGGGGAGTAGGGACGGATCGGGTAGTCTTTCTCCACGGAGGTGGGCACTATAATGGGCTCTGCGGCTGTTGCCAGGACCCCAGCAACCGGCGAGGGACTCTTTATCTGGAAGATCTCCACACCGGTTGGAACCAGATTCAGGTAGGCGATCCGGCCGTCCCTGGTCTGAGCCGGTTGGGATGCACCGCCCAGAACCCGGGTTAGGGTCTCGGTTTCACCGGATGAAAGATTCAGCCGATGGATGTTGGAGATGCCGCCATAGTTGGCGCTGAAAAGAATCGAATCGCCATCCCCGGAATAGCGGGGGTAGGCCTCCTGCTCTTTAGTGTGGGTCAATTGCTGCCAGCTTCCACCGATTGCATCGAATTGGTGCAGGTTGGTGCCCTTGCCCCGTTGGCGAATGCTGGCGACAATCCGAGTTCCATCAGGCGACCAGTCCAGCCCGCCAACCACTGACCAAGCCTCCCCCTGCCAGATTGTCTCCATGAAGTTGCCATCGGCATCGAGCAGATCAATACGGTGAGCACCACGATGGTTCTTGACCGCGGCAATGCGTTTCCCATTCGGGTCCCAACGCGCCTGAAGGTAGCGGGCGCAGTGGGTCAGGCGTTGCAGACTTCCGCTATCCGCATCCACCCGGTAAAGGTCGTAGTAGCGGGAGGTGTTGTGGCATAACTCAGGCTGGGCCAGCAGGATACCCGCCTCCGGGTGGGCATCGATGCGGGCCCCGGGATGGGCCTCCCGTATTCTGGCGGCCGGCATGCCGGGAGACATCTGCCACAGTGCGATGTGGTGCCGACCATCGTCGACGATGTAATAGATAGTGTTTCCCGCGGCGGCTAAAGGGCCGCTTACCCGCCCGTTTCCAGTGACGGCTTCACCCTGATTGAGGCTGCTTTTCAGGGCCTGGATCTGGGGATCAAAGAGTTCATGCAGGTAGCTGCTGAATTCACCCCAGAGCTGATCTAGGTTCTTGCCCACCGCGCGAACGGCGTTGTTGTTGATACGGAAGGGGATCAAGTTACGGCTCAGGCCGTTGGCCAGCCGCTGCACCGCCTCCTTGCCGTAGCGCGCTTCAATAAAGTGGAAAAAGTACACGCCGTAGATATAACGGGTCAGAAAGCCCGGCCAGGTCACTAAGCTCTGGTTCACCTGTCGCAGAGGCTTGATACCCCGGGCGACCTCCAGGCGCATAATGGCCTCGAACAGGGTGTCCCCCGCCGGACCACGACTGGCGGCACCGTACTCCCCATCATATTCCATATAACTGGCCAGTCCCTCGATTCCCCAGGCCGGCTGCATGAGCCCCGGGAACAGGAGTATCAGTCGGCCGAATATTCTGCGTAGCGCATGGGGCGCGCCTTTGGCTTTGTCTAGGTGCAAGATGTGAGTGTATTCATGGAAGATCAGGCGTTCCATCCAGTCGTCGGTACTGGACATGGACTCTGCCGCTGCCGGTGATACGAAGATCGTGGTCCGGTTGTGGGGCACAGGGGAGGCGTGGCCACCGGCAAAGTCCCGTTCGTCCGACAGGATCAGATCGGTTTTTTTCTCGGGCTCCCAGTCGAAAAAAGGTGAAAGTCGTTGGTGTGCCTGCTCAGCAACCGCCGCGGTTTCTCGGGCCAGCGCCGCTTCGCCATCGTGGAAGTGGATGTAGAAATGTTCCGACTCCAGGGTGTTCCATTCCAGCGCAGGGTCGTGAGTTAAGGCACTGTTTGCGGTGGGCACCAGCAACAGGGAAAGGGAGATCAGGAACAGGGGGTGCAGTTGATTGAGCATCTAGAAGCCTTTTGTTGACGCGGTATTGACTCTGATTCGCAGAGCATACAGGGGTACCCGCAGTCGTAGGGTGGATATATTCACAAGCGCTCAGTGTTGCCAATTTTCGTTGTTGGGCGGACAACCGGGACCTTGCCAGCCGCAGCGATCGCGTTCGCGCTGCTCGGGCGTTTTGGTGTCCTCAGGCTTTGGCGGGTGCGGTCGATGCTTTTTCGGGTGCGGTCGGTGGTGGCAATCCGGGTTGTAGAGTGGATCGCACTCATAGTACGGATCATACTGGTAGCCGGGTGTCGGCTGGGACCGATAGTCGTAATCGGTCTGGCGAACTCTGCGTGATAGGGGTCGAAATTGGTAGCGGAGCGTGACTCGGAATGCATGGGCGCTCTGGGCATCGTCGAATGTACCGAGATCGGTATCGGTCCATTCGTAACGGTAGGCCGGCAGGATCGCCAACTGGTCAGTCAAATTAATGGTGAGGCCGACCTCGCCATGCCAGGTGAAACCG
>JBDLIZ010000005.1:0-29332 GCA_039714615.1 Pseudomonadota bacterium
GGTAGGCATAAGGGGGGGGAATTGTACTGCATATGGATGAGATTTAAACCTTACTTGGGTTGAGTGGTTTTATGTTCGTAGTAAATGACGAACGTAGGATGATGTGACCCTGTTTTTTTAGGGGGCCGTAGTGATTATTGACAAGATTACCGGGCGATTAAATGTGGCTCGGTGGCAGGAATCACCAAACTGTGATGAGCGCCCTACGGGTATGGAGCCGGAGCTCATCGTTATCCACAATATCAGCTTGCCGCCTGGAGCGTTCGGTAGCGGATGGATAGAGGCGCTGTTTTCCAACCGTCTTGACCCCGAGGCACATCCCTATTTCGCCAAGATACATCAGCTGCGGGTGTCGGCACATCTGCTGATCCATCGCAATGGTGCATTGACCCAGTTCGTGCCATTTCATCGGCGTGCCTGGCATGCCGGTGAGTCCTGTTACTCGGGGCGGCAACGATGCAATGATTTTTCTGTAGGCATCGAGCTGGAAGGCACCGATGACCAGTCTTACGAATCCGTGCAATATAATAAACTTGCACGGGTCATTGAGGCCTTGCTACGGGCTTATCCTAGCTTACACAGGGATGCGATCGTCGGCCATGAGCATATCGCTCCAGGACGTAAGACCGATCCGGGGGCGGCCTTCGATTGGTCTTTATTGAGACGCATGTTGGGAGCATGACGGGACCGATTGCGAAACGGGTTTTCTGTTCATCACAGTAAAGGTGCCGTGATGCCCGTCGATTACCCGTTTTTTTTCAGCCTTTTTTTCAGTCTTGGGGTGGAATCCCATTTAGTCGCCAATCATATTCCAGAAATCCAATCTGGTAGCTGTTATTGGCAAGACCATGGGTAATGTCGCTGTTTTGAACATAGCGAGCAAGATAGTGTTGCACGGATCCCGAATGCTTTTTAAAATCTTCCTCGAACCAGTCGAAGATCTTCGATATCAAAGCCAATCTGCTTTTATGATCGAACCGATTTCGTGACGTATCGTTGATAAATATTTGTGCGTTCTGCTCCAATTGCTCATCGACTTTAGCCGGAGTAAAGGCCTCTGAGCGCAGTTGGGGGCAAGATCTTGAGGCACATACGATGGCAAAATGGATGCGAGGTTCGTGCAAGGGGATAAGAATGCGGTGCTCAAGATCGTGCAGGGTAATTCGCTGGCCACCGATATCATGGTGGGTGAGTTTGAAGAAGGAGATCCTGCCGAAAAAGGTTGCAGGTGACCCGCCATCCAGGATGGCATTGATAACCAAAGCGTTGTAAGCATTAATCCAAAATGCGAGTTGTTGTTGCTTGGTGGTCAGTGAGCTCAAATCCGTTTTACGAAGTTGTTTAAGGTATCTATTAAAGCGCTTATCCTCGGCAATCCCCGGATAATTGACTTCACCGTCTATCACATGATTATGTAATACCCCATCAAACAGATGATGAGCAGGCGTTTGGGTAGCAAGGGTGTTGGAAGCCGCGGCTAGAGGCATCGACCCCGGTGGCCGGCTCGCGGTATCATCGCCGGCGTGGGAAAATCCCATGGCACCGATTAACAGTCCGAAGATAATAGCCATTAGCGGGTGTTTGATGTCCTGCATGGTATGTTTTTGATCGATGTTGCTCGTCCATGATGAGCATATGTTTAACTGACTTGATAATTCATTCTGCTGATTATTAACCGCAATGATACAGAATACGAAGATCGACATCATTCGTCATGGAGAACCCGTCGGTGGCCCTCGATTCCGCGGTCACGGCGTTGACGATCCTTTAAGTGAAAAAGGTTGGGAACAGATGTGGAATGCGGTAGGGGATACCGTTAACTGGTCTAGGGTTATAACATCCCCCTTGAGACGATGTCGCGAGTTTTCCGAGGCGTTGACCAAGCAACGCGGTCTGCCCCTGGAGGTAATGGAGCAAATAAAAGAGGTCGGTTTTGGCGATTGGGAGGGGCGTGCGCGCCAAGATGTGAAGGAGCAAGATTACCAGGCCTACAAAAGATTTTACGCTGACCCTGTAAATGCCCGTCCGGGAGGCGCAGAACCATTAAATGAGTTTTTTAGCCGGGTTACCAAATCGGTTCGAGAGATCATGCAAAACTATCCTGGCGAACATCTTCTTATCGTTGCCCATGCCGGGGTTGTTCGCTCAGTGGTGAATATGGCTTTGGGAGGGAGTTTACAAAACCTTTATGCCGTGCGAATAGAGTATGCCCAGGTTTCCCGCATCGCTCATTCGCCTGAATTAGGCCTTCAGTTGGTTTTCCACGCCAGAACTCAACTTACGGCAGAATGACAAGTGCTCGCTAAATAAGAAGCTGTCTGGTTTGAATGCAAACGATCATTCGGGGCCTGTTGGTCAACTGTGTTGCTTGCATTTTTATTATCTCAGATTATGTTCCCCATTCCCTCTATTATGTGTTATTTTCCCATTAGGAAGTCAGCCGAACAGTCGCTGCATTCATTTGGGATGCAGAGGAAAGTCCGGGCTCCATAGGGCAGGGTGCCAGGTAACGCCTGGGGGACGTGAGTCCACGGCCAGTGCCGCAGAAAATATACCGCCTTGCTGGTTCTCTCAATGCGCTCTTTTCCAGGGCAAGTGAAGCGAACAGCGGGGTAAGGGTGAAAAGGTGCGGTAAGAGCGCACCGCGCTGGTGGTAACATCAGTGGCTGGGTAAACCCCACCTGGAGCAAGACCAAATAGGAGAGCAGGCACTAACGTGCCATGGGTTGCCCACCTGGCTCTCGGGTAGGTCGCTAGAGATGTGCGGTGACGCACACCCCAGATGAATGGCTGTTTTCGACAGAACCCGGCTTATAGGCTGACTCCCTTTATTTCTTTGGTTCCCCCGCCCTACTGGCCGCTGTCTCTGAGCCTGTATAAAAAGTCAACACCGCTTACTCGATACCTCTCCAAGCCTGGTCGGCTAAAGGTTGTTTTTTAGCCGTCTTACTCTCCTTTCAAAAAATGATACCACTTTTTGCATCCCTTCTAAGTTATTGTTTAAAAGAATGAATTTTGTGCGTTAAGGGAATTTCCACTTGACAAGAGTTTATTTCCGTACCTATAGTGTAATAACGTGGGGAAGGGTGGGGAATAGTGGAAATTCTGCTTGGATAAGGACGAGGGAAGTACTTTGTTTCGCGGGGTCAGCAATCTCAATATTGATGTCAAAGGCCGCATCGCCATGCCGGCCAGATATCGTGACCGCCTCGTGGAATCTTGTGGCGGAAACCTGATTGTGACCGTTGACCCTGATCGTTGTCTTCTGATTTACCCATTGCCGGAGTGGGAAAAAATAGAAATAAGACTCATGGATCTCCCGAGCATGAATAAACAGGCTCGGGGTCTGCAACGCCTGTTGCTGGGGCATGCCACCGATTGTGTACTTGATGGTCAGGGGCGCGTCCTTATCCCCGGTCCGTTGAGGAAAGTGGCTGGTTTGGATAAGCATGCCGTACTGATTGGACAGGGCAATAAATTCGAATTGTGGGATGACGATGAATGGACGCAACGGTGCAATGCCTGGATGGATGAAGAGGCGACATCAAAAGAACTCAGCGTGGCCCTGGAATCACTCACTATATAATCAATGGAGGAGGGTGGCGAATACTCTCATCAGCCAGTATTGCTGGATGAGGCCCTGAAGGCGCTAGATATCACTGCAGAGGGTATTTACCTAGATGGCACTTATGGCAGAGGCGGACATAGCGCGGCTATTCTGGAACGCTTAAATCAGCAGGGGCGTTTGCTTGCAATCGACCAAGACCCCGATGCGGTTAGCGCAGCAAAAAGGCGTTTTGAGGGAGAGCAGAGATTTTCGATATATCAGTGCTCGTTCGCAGCCTTGAAGCAATTGACGGACAGCTTGGATTTGACGGGACGGATCGATGGACTATTACTTGACTTGGGTGTGTCGTCACCGCAATTGGACAATCCTCAGCGAGGATTCAGCTTTATAAAGGATGGCCCTTTGGATATGCGTATGGATCACTCGCAAGAACCTTCAGCCGCACAATGGCTGGCCAGGATTGATGAGTCAAAACTCGCCGAGGTCATAAAACTCTATGGAGAAGAACGTTATGCGCGGCGTATTGCTAAGGCCATTGTGGCTGCGCGCAAGGAACAACCCCTTACTACTACACTGCAATTGGCAGATCTGATCTCTACCGCCATTCCCAGAAGGGAGCGGCAAAAACATCCAGCAACCCGAACCTTTCAGGCCATTCGAATCGTCATCAATAATGAATTGCAGGCATTGAGCGAGGCTTTACGGCAGAGTTTGAGCGTGCTTCGCGGAGGGGGGCGTTTGGTCGTGATCAGTTTTCATTCGCTGGAGGATCGTATCGTTAAACGCTTTATCCGCAACCACAGCACCGCGGCGGCAGGGACCCCTCGTGGTTTGCCGGTAGTGGAGGATATGTTGGTTGTGCAATTACGGGCGCTGGGCCGAGTAAGGCGAGCGACCAAGGCGGAATGTCAACGCAATCCTCGGGCGCGCAGCGCAATTCTTCGGACCGCGGAACACCTATAAGGGAGTATATTGAAATGAGTTGGCGCTTATTAGGGATGGGTGTGTTACTGGCAGCGGTGCTGAGTACCGCGGTTGCTGTGGTATTCAGTACCCATCAGAGTAGAAAGCACTTTGTGGAACTGCAGACCCTCAAGACTGTAGAGGAAGATCTAAATATAGATTGGGGACGCCTTCAGCTAGAGCAGAGTACTTTGGGGGCCCATGGACGAATCGAAAAGCTGGCTAGGGAGCGTTTGCAGATGAGATTTCCAGTGCCTGGTTCAATAGTGATGGTGCAGCAATGAACTCAATAACAATTCAGACCATCAGTCAAAGTAGACGCAGGATTGTATTGTTTGCCCTGTTCGTGGCCATGGCGGCGTTGCTCGGACGGGCAGTTTATCTGCAACATTATAAACGCGATTTCCTTCAGCACCAAGGCGTCATTCGTCATCAACGGCTCATGCCCATTCTAGCGAATCGGGGTGTGATTTCCGATCGCAATGGCGAGGTTCTAGCCGTGAGTACCCCAGTTAATTCCGTTTGGGCCGATGCTCGATATACCAAGATCGACGATCAACAACTCAGTGAGTTGGCAAATCTGTTGGAGACAGACAAGCAGCGCCTTGCTGATCGTATCTTGGCGCGCCCTGATCGGGCGTTCGTCTATCTTAAACGCCATATTGAACCCCAGATCGGCAAACGCGTAAAGGATTTGGCGATCCCAGGGATCCATCTGCAACGCGAGTATCATCGTTACTATCCCTGGTCGGAGGTGAGCTCCCATGTGTTAGGGTTTACCGATATCGATGATCGGGGACAGGAAGGCATTGAGCTCGCGTACAATGACTGGTTGGGTGGCCTGCAGGGTGAAAAAAGCGTTATCAGGGATCGTCTGGGCCAGGTAGTAAAAGACCTGCCGCGGTTTCGCGCCCCAAATCCAGGTAAGAATGTCAAACTGAGTTTGGATATCCGTATTCAGTATCAAGCGTATAAGGAGTTGATGTCCGCGGTTCAAAAGGAAGGGGCGCGATCGGGTTCCATCGTGGTGCTCGACCCGCATAATGGGGAGGTGATGGCGATGGTCAATTATCCCCCTTTCAATCCCAACAATCGTGCCAGTTTGCATAGTCAGCGGATCCGCAATCGTGCAGTTACCGACCTGTTTGAGCCAGGCTCGACAGTAAAGCCGTTTGCCGTGGCAGCAGCTATCGAAAACGGCCTATTTAGTCCTGAGACATTGATCGATACCTCACCGGGATGGTATATGGTTAGAGGCCATACCATACAAGATGAGCATAACTACGGTAAAATCAATCTTTCCCGGGTGATTATTAAATCAAGCAATGTTGGTGCTGCGAAGATCGCGCTTGCGATGTCTGCGCAGGAGTTATGGAACGTCTATCGCCAAGTAGGTTTTGGAGAAAATCCGGGGTCGGGTTTTCCCGGTGAGGTTGGCGGTCTGCTAAGTGATTACCATGGTTGGAATAAGATAGAGCGGGCTACGCTGGCGTTCGGCTACGGTCTGTCAGTGACACCTTTACAGTTGGCGCAGGCCTATTCCATACTGGCAAATGGCGGTTTAAGAACCACGGCTACTTTTCTTGCCACGGATATTCCCAAGCTTGGACCTCGGGTAATGTCAGCCAAGACCTGCCGTAAAATCCGCGAAATGCTCGAAGGTGTGGTAAGTGCGGAAGGCACGGCGAAGCTGGCTGGCATCGAGGGTTACCGGGTCGCGGGAAAAACAGGTACGGTGCATAAAAGCACCAAAAACGGTTATGCTAAAGACCGCTATGTATCGGTATTTGCCGGTATGGCCCCTGCCAGTAATCCCCGTTTAGTAACCGTGGTGATGCTTGATGAACCGAGCAAAGGGCGGTATTTCGGTGGCGTGGTCGCGGCGCCCGTGTTCGCTAAGGTCATGGCCGAGGCGCTACGCCTGCTGGGTGTCCCCCCCGACGATCTTCCCACCTTGCAGGCCAATACGGCAGCTCGGGCAGGGAGCGCATGAGGTCTGCCCTCTCTGTGAAACCGGTTTGGCGATTGTCTGAACTGCTGACCACGGTGGTCGAGGTTCCCGCGCAGGCCGACGTGTCGCTCAGCGGTATTTCGCATTGTAGTGGCCAGGTGCAATCCGGTGACCTATTTATAGCGTTGGCCGGTGCCCGGACTCATGGTCTAGCGTATATACAAGAGATCATTGAGCGCGGTGCTGTAGCGGTGCTTTGGGAGCCTTGCCAAGAGGTGGGCGAGCCGGATTCAAGTTGTCCGATCCCGTGTCTAAAGATTCCAAATCTTTCGCGACATATCGGCTACATCGCGGCGCGTTTTCACGGTCATCCGTCGCGGGAAATTACCGTCGTTGGTGTTACGGGCACGGATGGCAAGACCTCGGTGACCCAGTTTATCGCCCAGTCTTTAAATTCGGCGGTGCATCCCTGTGGTGCTATCGGAACACTGGGTTATGGCCTCTATGGCAAGCTTTCCCCTGCCTCTCATACCACACCAGATGCCCTGCGTCTTCAGGCTGAGTTGCGCACGCTGCGCGACCAAGGGGCCAAATGGGTGGCGATGGAGGTGTCCTCCCATGCTCTGGATCAGGGGCGGGTCATGGGAACGGAATTCGATCTGGCCGTACTGACCAATCTTAGCCGCGATCATTTCGATTATCATGGCAACCTCGAATCTTATGCCTTGGCGAAGCGTCGGCTGTTCGAGATGCAGGGTTTACGTCATGCCATCCTAAACCTGGACGATGTATTCGGCAGCGAACTCGCCCAAGCGTTGAGCGAAAAAATACCTGTTCTGGGGTACACACTCGATGGAAAAATAGGGCAGGGTGGGGCAAGAGTAGTGGCTACTCGGATTGAGTCTAGACCCGATGGCTTGCTTCTTGACATCGAAACTCCCTGGGGGCGGGGTGAACTGAACTGTCGCTTGTTAGGGCGGTTTAATGCCGAAAATATTCTTGCTGCATTGTCGGTGTTACTGGTGCTCGGTCTGCCCTTTAAAGAGGTCTTGCGGCGGATGCGTGAGCTGCATGCCGTACCCGGTCGAATGGAGGCCTTTGGTGAAGATCGTCAACCGTTAGTGGTAGTAGATTATGCCCATACGCCCGCAGCATTGAAACATGTCCTGCTCGCTTTGCGAGCGCATTGTCAGGGGCGGTTGTGGTGTGTGTTCGGTTGTGGCGGAGAACGCGACGTGGGTAAACGTCCAAAGATGGCGCAAATCGCAGAACGACTCGCTGACAAGATTCTCATTACTGACGATAACCCACGCCAGGAATTCCCCGCGGCCATTGTGAGCGATATTGTTGCCGGCTTTGCGGATTTGGAGTGCGCCAGGGTGATCCATGATCGCGACCAAGCCATTGCAACGGCGATCCGCCAGGCAAGGCCGACAGATGTTGTGTTAGTGGCAGGCAAGGGACATGAACTAACCCAGATTGTCGGTGATCGGTGCATTCCTTTCAGTGATCGCGAACGCGTGTTGGCTCATCTTAACGGGGTACCATCGTGAGTTGGTTGACTCTGGGAGAGGTCGCCCAGATGGTCCAAGGGCGGCTAGTGGGTGCGGATGTTGGCGTAGATTCCGTCTCCACCGATACGCGTACCCTGTCAGCAGGCCAATTGTTCATTGCCTTGCGCGGACCACGATTCGACGGCCATGATTTCGTCGAGCGGAATCCGGATTTGCCTGCTGCCGCACTGATGGTGTCACGACAGCTGAATACCCCACTGCCTCAGGTCCTGGTCGATGATACGCAACTAGCGCTTAGCCGTCTCGCTGAGGGTTGGCGAGAACGTCTTGACCTGGTGATGATCGGTCTGACCGGTAGCAATGGTAAGACCACCGTAAAAGAGATGATCGCCGCCATTCTGGCCCGTAAGGGAAAGGTATTCGCTACCCCGGGTAACTTGAATAATCATATCGGCGTTCCACTGACATTATTGTCCATAAGATCCCAACACGACTTCGCCGTAGTGGAAATGGGGGCCAATAATCCCGGAGAGATCGGCGGTCTCACCGATATCGTACAGCCCCGAATTGCCCTGATTACCAATGCTGGGCCTGCTCATCTGGAGGGCTTCCGATCCCTGGACGGGGTGGCACAGGCCAAGGCAGAAATCTTCAATGGTCTGGGCGAGAATGGTATCGCCATCATTAATGCCGACGATGCCTATGCCGACTACTGGCGCCACCAGGTGCGAAGGCTAAGCCGCTTGAGTTTCGGACTCGACCACCCGGCGGATATCTCTGGCTCTTGGCATCAAGGTCAGGGTCTGAATCTGGTGACTACCCTAGGCTCTGTCGATATCAGCTTACCTCTGCAGGGCCGTCATAACGCGATGAATGCCATGGCTGCCAGCGCTGCCGCCATCGCCGCGGGAGCCAGTATTGAGCACATTAAGGCGGGTTTGGAGGCCATGCATCCGGTGAATGGCAGGCTGGTACCTAAGACCGGTATCAAGCAGGCGCAGATCCTCGATGATAGCTACAACGCCAACCCAGGGTCGTTTGATGTCGCTCTGGATGTATTGTCAGAGTGTTCGGGTGAACAATGGTTAGTGCTAGGAGATATGGTCGAACTGGGGGAATTTGCCGAGCTGCTGCACCGTCAGGTAGGTGAACGGTCCCGCGCACGGGGTATA
Organism: Pseudomonadota bacterium; assembly: GCA_039714615.1. Taxonomy (GTDB): domain Bacteria; phylum Pseudomonadota; class Gammaproteobacteria; order JAAEPA01; family JAAEPA01; genus JAAEPA01. The sequence continues at coordinate 9,169 of JBDLIZ010000005.1, forward strand.
ACGCGGTTATACGCTATAGGTTCCCTGGCTAAGTTGGCGGTAGCGGCCTTTGGTGAGGGTGCGATGCATTTCGAAAATGCCGATGCACTGTTGCGTCGCCTAAAGGTAGATCTACACGGCGGGATCTATGTGTTGATTAAGGGATCGAGAGCGATGCACATGGATAAAATCGTCGCCAATTTGCTAGTTAGCGCTTCAACGCAAGCGGCAGGGGGAAAGGAACATGCTGCTTAGCCTGTTCGAGTATCTGTCGCAGTATCATAGTGTATTCAACGTCTTTCAGTACATTACCCTGCGGGGCATTCTCGGGGCGCTTACCGCTTTAGTGATTTCACTGCTGGTGGGACCAGTGATGATACGGCGCCTATCCCAGCTTAGAATCGGTCAGTCTGTGCGTGATGACGGACCCCAAAGCCATCTCTCTAAATCGGGAACTCCCACCATGGGTGGCGCATTGATTTTGGTAGCTGTCGCCGTTAGCGCCTTGCTTTGGACCGATTTGAATAACCGTTATTTCTGGGTGGTACTTACGGTAACATTGCTGTTTGGCCTGATTGGCGGTATCGATGATTACAAAAAACTGCGCTATGGGAACAGCAAAGGTCTGTCGGCTAAAACTAAGTTTATATGGCAGTCCGTGGTTGGGTGTTGGGCGGCATTGGTGTTGTATTTTTATGCTCAAGGTACTGTAGAAACTGAATTAATCGTGCCATTCTTTAAAAATGTAGTCATCGATCTGGGTTGGCTATTTATGCCACTGACCTACCTGGTTATCGTTGGTACTAGCAATGCTGTAAATCTAACCGATGGGCTTGATGGTTTGGCAATCATGCCCACCGTCCTTGTGTCTGGGGCATTGGGGGTATTCGCCTATGTCAGCGGCCATGCCACATTCGCTAATTATTTACAAATCCCCTATGTGCCCGGCTCTGGGGAGCTGGTCGTATTCAGCGGATCGCTGGTGGGTGCCGGCTTGGGGTTTCTCTGGTTTAACGCCTATCCGGCCCAAGTCTTCATGGGGGATGTGGGGGCTTTGGCGCTTGGGGCGGCGCTTGGAGTTATCGCGGTAATGGTGCGCCAAGAATTAGTATTGCTGATCATGGGGGGGGTGTTTGTAATGGAGACTGTATCCGTCATCCTTCAAGTAGCATCCTTTAAACTGACCGGAAGAAGAATCTTTCGCATGGCCCCCTTGCATCATCATTTCGAACTCCATGGATGGCCAGAACCAAGGGTCATCGTGCGTTTCTGGATCATTACCGTGATCTTGGTGTTGGTCGGTTTGGCGACCTTAAAGATTCGTTAATGATAAATGTGTCTAGGAGGCTGTCCGAGAATGAGCCAACCTACTGCGGACAAGTCTGGCTGGCCGGATTTCCCGTTCATTTTCGTTAAATATGGCCAATATTCGCCTCAAATGAACGAAAAATCCGGCTCAGCCAGCCTTGCCCTCGCTACGGTCGTCATTCTCGGACAGCCTCCGAGAAAAGATTCAACAATAGCCTGGAAACTGGTTTAAGTGAGTATGCCCGCTCAGGTAACTCGTAAGCGCGTTCGTGGTTTTGATCTGCAGCTCAGCCGGCGTGTAGACCTGCTGTTATTGCTGTCTATCGTAATACTTCTTTGCCTGGGTTTAGTTATGGTGGCCTCAGCCTCCGTGACCATAGCTGATCAAAATACTGGGCATCCATTTTACTATTTTTACCGTCAGCTTTTATATGTCGCACTCGGGGTCTTGATGATGGTGTTTGTTTACCGCTTGCCTCTGGGTTTTTGGGAGAACGCGGGACTCTTGATGTTGCTGATCACCATGGTGTTACTAGTGATGGTGTTGATACCTGGGATCGGTAAAACAGTCAATGGAAGTAGCCGTTGGTTGCCTCTAGGGCCGTTTAATCTACAGGTTTCAGAGTTGGCTAAGTTGATGATGGTTGTATATTTGGCGGGATATCTAGTGCGTCAAGGGGAAAAGGTCAGGGCATTGCCAAAGGAGTTGCTGAGACCTATTGCTGTAATGTCAATTTTGGGTGTGTTGCTGCTCATGGAGCCCGATTTTGGTGCCACTGCGGTACTGATAGCAACCACCCTGGCGATGATCTATCTTGGTGGCGTACGCTTGGGGCCTCTTTTTTTGCTGATCGTCTTGGCCTCTGTGGTGATGGCCCTTGTGATAGGAGGATCTCCTGAGCGCATGGAGCGAATTACTTCATTTTTTGATCCTTGGCAGGATCCCTACAATAGCGGGTTCCAACTCACTCAATCCTTGATCGCGATCGGTAACGGTGCTTGGTTTGGTACGGGGCTAGGGGAAAGTATACAAAAATTATTCTATCTTCCCGAGGCCCACACCGATTTTCTGTTTGCCGTGCTGGCTGAAGAATTAGGATTATTGGGGGTCTGCGTGGTCATCACCCTCTATACCCTGGTAGTGTGGCGCTGTTTTGTTAGTGGCGCGCAGGCCGAATCACAACAACGACCGTTTGGTGCCTACCTATGCTATGGAATCGGAGTGTGGATTGCCCTGCAGGCATTTATCAATATGGGCGTCAATATGGGTATGTTGCCTACCAAGGGGCTCACCTTGCCGCTGATGAGTGCTGGGGGCAGCAGTATGTTGGTGACCTGCGTGGCGTTGGGTTTGGTATTGCGGGTTGGTCGGGAAAGCCTTGAGGCTGGCAGGCCGCGGTCCGCTGCCGGTCGAACCTCATACAAGATAGTTTCATGAAGCGGCCAGGCCGCTCACCAGTGCTAATTCTCGCTGGCGGCACGGGAGGGCACGTCTATCCCGCATTGGCGATTGCGCAGTGGCTGATGCGCATGAACGTGCCTGTAGTCTGGATGGGTACACGGGCCGGTCTGGAGGCGCGTATCGTGCCCGAGGCCGGAATTGTTATCGACTGGTTGTCAATCAGTGGCCTGCGGGGCAAAGGGATGCTGGCGTGGGTGCTCGCCCCGTGGCGTTTGAATCTGGCCATTGCTCAGGCCCTGAGGATCATGCTGCGATATCGGCCTTGCGTGGTGCTGGGGATGGGGGGGTTCGTCGCTGGACCGGGTGGAGTAGCGGCCTTTTTATTGAGTAAACCGCTGGTGGTCCATGAACAAAATGCCATCGCTGGTCTGACCAACCGCTTATTGTCACCGTTATGCGATCGGCTGTTGGAGGGTTTTCCAGGAAGCTTTAAATCAGCCAAGGCCCGCCATGTGGGCAATCCGGTACGCCAAGAGATCAGTTCTTTACCCGACCCCAGGCAGCGGTTTGCTCATCGCCAAGGATCTTTGCACCTATTAGTGCTGGGGGGGAGCCTGGGTGCGCAGGCGCTCAATGAGATCGTTCCGCAGGCCGTCAGCCGATTACCTGAGCAAAGCCGACCAAGATTGTGGCACCAGGCGGGAAACAGAAATATCACAGAGGCTCAAGCTCGTTATGAGAAGTTCAAACTAAAGGCGAGAGTGGAGGCCTACATCGAGGATATGGCTTGCGCCTATGCCTGGGCGGATCTGGTGCTGTGTCGAGCCGGCGCGCTTACCGTTGCTGAGCTTTGCGCGGCAGGGGTAGGTGCCGTACTAGTGCCTTACCCCTATGCGGTGGATGATCATCAGCGTGCAAATGCCCGGTTTATGGTTGAGACGGGCGCCGGTATTCTCGTAACGCAGTCGGAACTTACTGTAAATCGATTGCTAAGGTGTTTGCGTCTTGAGCGCAGCCGTCTACTGGAAATGGCCATTGCTGCGCGTGGTCTCGCCAAGGCCGATGCTGCCGAGGTGGTGGCGCGGATATCTCTGGATGCGGCACAGCATAAGGGCCGATCTGCTGAACAGGACGAGAGGCCATGATGCATCAGTCCAATAGTATGACGATGCGACGCATCCGCCGGATCCACTTCGTTGGCATCGGTGGCTCCGGCATGGGCGGCATCGCCGAGGTTTTGGCCAATCTTGGTTATGAGGTTTCCGGTTCGGATCTTTGTGAAAATGCTATGACGCGCCGGTTGCAGGGCCTGGGGATTACCGTAAAGCTGGGCCATCATCCTGCTAACGTCGAGCATGCCAATGTGGTGGTGGTGTCTAGTGCCATAGCACCGGATAATCTGGAACTGGTGGCCGCGAGGGAATTTCATATCCCGGTCGTACCTCGTGCGCAGATGCTGGCCGAACTGATGAGATTTCGTTACGGTATTGCCATCGCAGGCACCCATGGGAAGACCACTACGACCAGTCTAGCAGCCCATTTGCTTGCCGTCGGTGGTCAAGATCCCACTTTCGTTGTCGGCGGGCGCGTGAACAGTACGGCCAGTCATTCCAAGCTTGGGACGGGCCGTTATTTGGTCGCGGAGGCCGATGAAAGCGATGCCTCCTTTTTGTGCCTACAACCCATGATCACCGTAGTTACCAATCTCGATGCCGATCATCTGGGTAGCTATCAAGGTGATTTTCAACAACTGTGTGCCACCTTCATTGAATTTATACACCATTTGCCTTTTTATGGTTTGGCGGTGATATGCGTAGACGACGATCGACTCAGGGGATTGTTGCCCGAGCTGGGTAGACCGGTTTTGACCTATGGGATTGAGCATGAGGCCGATATTCAGGCCCATAACATCAAGCATTCGGGTCCACAGTGTCATTTTCTTGTCATCCGACGTGGGGCTGACAAAGACCTGCAGGTGACTCTCAATATGCCGGGCCGGCACAATGTGCTCAATGCCCTGGCAGCCATAGCGGTAGCCAATGAGCTCGGTGTAAGCGATGAGGCCATCTGTAAGGGGTTGGGGGAGTTTCAGGGTATTGCGCGCCGGTTTCAATATTATGGTGAGATGGATACGCCCACTGGAAATGTCTCGCTGGTGGATGACTACGCCCATCACCCCTCTGAGATCCTGGCCACTTTCGAGGCGGCTCGCCATGTCTGGCCGGGGCGCCGCTTGGTCGTAGCGTTTCAACCTCATCGTTATACTCGTACCAGGGATCTGTTCGACGATTTTGTTCGGGTGCTTAATGATGCCGATGTGGTGGTGGTGTTAGAGGTGTATGCGGCCAGCGAGGATCCTATCTCCAATGCGGATGGTCGTGCCCTGTGTCGGGCGTTGCGTAGTCGCGGCAAGCTCGATCCTGTGTTCATTGAGGATATGCAGGAATTTCCCGGCGTGTTGGCGGATATGCTGCAACCGGAGGATATTTTGTTAACCCTGGGGGCCGGCAGTATCGGTACCCTGGCTGCGGAGTTGGCGAGGCAATGGCAAGCCAAGGGAGGGCAGCATCGATGATGGCCGCCTTAAAGCCTGAGTTGCGTGGGGAGCTGCGCTACGATGTGCCGCTGAAATCGATGACCGCCTGGCGTGTGGGTGGTAATGCACAGCGGCTATTTCGTCCTTGCGATTTGGAGGATCTGTGTCGTTTTCTGAGCCATCTGCCAAAACGAGAACCTCTTTTGTGGTTGGGTTTGGGTAGCAACCTTCTGATCCGCGACGCTGGGGTGCGAGGCACGGTTATCGCCATGCATGGGGCATTGTCTGAACTAACTAAGATCAACCCCTGCGTATTACGTGCAGAAGCCGGTGTGCCCTGTGCCAAGGTGGCTCGTTTTGCGGCCAAACAGGGATTAACAGGTACCGAGTTCCTGGCAGGTATTCCTGGCACCATGGGTGGGGCCTTGGCGATGAACGCGGGGGCCTTTGGTGGTGAAACCTGGCAGTGGGTCGAGGCAGTGGAGACCGTGGGGCGCAGTGGCAGGATTCATCATCGGGCCCCGGAGGCGTTTCGGGTGTCATATCGCCATGTCATCTTGCCCGCAGAGGAATGGTTCGTGGCCGCACATCTGCGTTTGAAACCTGGTGATAGCCAGGCTTGTTTGAAACAGATTAGGTCATTGTTGTCGCGCCGTAGTGAGGGCCAGCCTACGGGGGTGGCCAGCTGTGGGTCCGTGTTTCGGAATCCGCCGGGTGATTTCGCTGCCAGGCTCATAGAGGCCGCCGATCTCAAAGGCCAGGTGATCGGCGGGGCTAAGGTCTCTGAAAAACACGCCAATTTTATTATCAATACCGGTAAGGCGACCGCGGCGGATATCGAGGCGCTGATTAATAGGGTTCGTCAGCGTGTAGAGCAGGTCCATGGTATTGAACTCAAACCAGAGGTGCGGATCGTGGGGGAGGCATCATGAAATGCCATTCCAGCAGCGCGCGTTTCGGTAAGGTGGCTGTACTCATGGGCGGGTGGTCGGCGGAGAGAGATATCTCGCTCAAGACGGGGAAGGCCATTCTTGCGGCGTTGCGTTCTCAGAATGTCGATGCTGAGGGTATCGATGTGGACCGCGAGGTTCTAGGGCAGCTCGCCGGACGCGGTTTTGCGCGGGCCTTTATCGCCCTGCATGGACGGGGCGGGGAGGATGGCGTCATTCAAGCCATGCTGGAGCTGCTTGGTCTGCCCTATACCGGCAGTGGTGTGCTGGCTTCGGCACTGTGCATGAACAAACTGATGACCAAACGGTTGTGGCTTGGCGCTGGGCTGCCGACACCACCATTTGTGTTGCTGGAAAACGGATTTGATCCCGATACGGTGATTGCGCAACTGGGGATGCCGGTCATTGTAAAACCGGTATTGGAGGGTTCCAGCATCGGCATGACCAAAGTAGACGAGGCGGGACATTTACATGAGGCCTGGAACAAGGCGCGGCAATATGAAGGCCAAGTGATTGCGGAGCGCTGGATCGTCGGTGAGGAATACACGGTGTCTATTCTGGATGAACAGGCACTACCCACGATTCGGCTCGAAACCCCTCGAACATTTTACGATTTCGAGGCGAAATACAATGCTTCAGATACCCAATACCATTGTCCTTGCGGATTGCCGCAGGATCAAGAGAAATCCCTACGTGATCTTGCAAAGACGGCTTTTGTAGTGACTGGAGCTCGGGGCTGGGGACGTGTTGATCTGATGCTGGATGAGCAGGCTCATCCTTGGTTGATCGAGGTTAACACCATACCCGGTATGACCGACCACAGTTTGGTACCCATGGCCGCGGCAGCTGCCGGGATCACATTCGAAGACCTGGTGTTACGTATCTTGGAAGGTTGTGAGGTGCCGGTATGAACATCGGGAGTACATATTTATGGCAATACGCAGGCGGACAGGGGCAACGCGTAAGATACGCAGGCGACGGCTGTCCGTACCCGACGTTATGGAGATTTTAGTTGTGGTAGCTGCGCTGAGCTTGTTGGTTGCAGGTATCTATAAATTATGGTTGCCGGAAACCTTGCCTGTGCGTAAGGTTCATTTCGTAAGCCGATTGCAGCATTTGGAGCCGGATGAGCTGCGACATAGCGTGTCGTCCAAGCTGCGGGGAGGTTTTTTTAATGTGGACCTGAAGGCCATCGAACAGTCTTTGGAGGCCTTGCCGTGGGTTGATACGGCATCGGTACGACGTCAATGGCCTGATACATTGTTGATCAAAGTGACCGAACAACATGCCGTGGCCCTTTGGGGGGACAGCGCAATGTTGAATCCACGTGGTGAGGTGTTTTATCCACAGGACAAGCAAGATGAACGGCATCTCCCCGTTTTATACGGTCCTGAAGGACGGGGCAGGGAACTCATAACGACGTTTCGCCATTTCTACGGGCAGTTGTCCCGTGCAGGACTCAGATTATACGCCCTGATCCAAGATGAGCGCCGCGCTTGGCACATGTTAATGGCCAATGGCATTAGAGTGGCGTTGGGTCAGGGAGCAACGGAGGGTCGTTTGCAGCGTTTTGTCCGGATCTATCCAGCGGTGCTAGCACCCAGGGCCACGGAGATCGCCAGTATCGATCTACGCTACACCAATGGTTTTTCGGTGGCATGGAAAAGCAATAAGGAAAATAAAATAAGCCAAAGCGGGGCAATGAATAAATAATGAGTAGGAAATCTGATAAAGGGATGATCGTGGGGCTGGATATCGGCACCTCGAAGGTCGTGGCGATCGTTGGCGAGGTCAATGATGATAACGATATTGAGATCATAGGCATCGGGAGCCATCCATCACGAGGATTAAAAAAAGGGGTGGTGGTCAACATCGAGTCGACCGTGCAGTCGATTCAACGGACGGTGGAAGAGGCTGAATTGATGGCGGGTTGCCAAATACATTCAGTCTATGCCGGGATTGCCGGCAACCATGTTCGCAGCCTCAACTCTCACGGTATCGTGGCTATAAAAGACCGCGAAGTGGTGGCAGGTGATGTCGATAGGGTGATCGATGCTGCGCGGGCCGTGGCGATTCCTGCGGATCAGAAGATTTTACATGTACTGCCTCAAGAATTCATCATCGATGCGCAGGAAGGTATCCGTGAACCCGTGGGAATGTTCGGAGTGCGTCTGGAGGCAAGGGTGCATCTGGTTGCGGGTGCCGTTAGTGCCGCCCAAAACATCGTTAAATGTGTGCGCCGCTGTGGTCTGGAGGTTGACGACATTATTCTCGAACAGCTGGCTTCCAGTTATTCGGTACTCAACGAAGACGAAAAAGAGTTAGGCGTGTGTCTGGTGGATATCGGCGGCGGTACTACCGACATTGCGGTGTTCTCCGAGGGTGCTATTCGGCACACCGCCGTCATCCCCATCGCGGGGGATCAGGTGACAAATGATATCGCCGTGGCATTGCGCACACCGACCCAGCACGCCGAAGAGATAAAGATTAAATATGCCTGTGCACTACGGCAACTGGCCAATCCTGAAGACTCCATCGAGGTGCCAAGTGTCGGAGATCGGTCCGCGCGCAGACTCTCTCGGCAGACTCTTGCCGAGGTTGTCGAACCGAGATACGAAGAATTGCTCTCCTTGGTGTTGGCTGAGCTGCGCCGCAGTGGCTTCGAGGAGCTGGCCGCCGCTGGGGTAGTGCTCACCGGAGGAAGCGCCAAGATGGAGGGGGCTATCGAGTTGGCTGAAGAGGTATTTCATATGCCGGTGAGACTGGGCTATCCGCAATACGTTACCGGGCTGGTCGATGTGATTCGCAATCCGATTCATGCTACCGGCGTTGGTTTGCTGTTATTTGGACATCACAATCGCCAGGTCGGCGAAAGCGACAAGTTGGTGGATAAAGGGTTTACGTCCGTATGGAGACGGATGAAAAGTTGGTTTCAGGGAAATTTTTAATGGGCAGTGTGTGAGTAGTTACCATAGGAGAGATGTATCATGTTTGAGCTGATGGATTCATCCATTCAAAGTGCGGTTATCAGGGTTATCGGCATCGGTGGTGGAGGTGGTAATGCCGTCCAGCATATGGTTGCAGCCGAAATCGAGGGTGTGGATTTCATTTGCGCCAACACCGATTCCCAGGCCTTGAGAAGCACGAACGCAAAAACGGTGCTGCAATTAGGCAGTTCTATTACCAAAGGTCTAGGCGCGGGTTCCAATCCTATAATTGGACGCGAAGCGGCCTTGGAGGACCGAGAGCGCATCCACGAGGTGATCGAAGGCGCGGATATGTTGTTTATTACCGCTGGAATGGGTGGCGGTACGGGCACTGGAGCGGCTCCGGTGGTTGCGGAAGTAGCCAAGGAGTTGGGTATTTTAACGGTGGCAGTAGTGACGAAGCCATTTCCGTTTGAGGGCGGCAAGCGGCGCCAGGTTGCTGCTCAGGGGGTAGATGAACTCTCCAAGCATGTGGATTCGCTGATCACCATTCCAAATGAAAAGTTGCTCTCTGTGCTGGGTAAGGAAGCAAATCTATTGGAGGCCTTCCGGGCAGCTAATGATGTGTTGCTTGGGGCCGTTCAAGGTATCGCCGAACTCATCACCCGTCCTGGCCTGATAAACGTCGACTTTGCGGATGTGCGTACGGTCATGTCAGAGATGGGGATGGCGATGATGGGATCCGGTTCCTCTACGGGGGCGGATCGGGCTCGAGAGGCAGCAGAGGCCGCTATTGCCAGTCCGCTGCTGGAGGATGTCAATATCTCTGGTGCGCGAGGTATCCTAGTCAATATCACGGCGGGCATGGATCTGACTATCGGTGAGTTCGATGAGGTGGGCAATGCCATCAAGGACTTGGCTTCGGATGAGGCCACGGTGGTGGTGGGTACGGTTATCGATCCTGAATTCACTGCGGAGGATCCATTACGTGTTACCTTGGTAGCTACCGGTTTGGGTGGTGAAAACAGTGTTCAGGAAAAGACTCCAGTAAGGTTAGTTCAGCAGGAGCCAGAGAGGAAAGTGGCTACTCAAAGAGTGGAGCAATCACCCGCCATGCTGCACCCGGGTACCGAGCGTAAAGGAGGTAATGCGCGTGCTGAGTACGATCTGGACTATTTGGATATCCCGGCATTTTTACGCAAGCAGGCCGATTAGGTCGGGCGCTCCGATGGAAATCTCTAAGTGATGTTGTACCTTCGCATTGATACTCATCGTGGCTGGGTATCTCGGCGAGCAGAGTGCGTCGATTTGGTCGCAGGGAGCTTGTCAGACTTGGGAAATCGTAGCGAGGGAAAGACGGTTTGATGCCAACCTTCCCTGGTTGGCCCTCGTTGAGCAGCCAGAGGCTGTCCACAAAATCGTCGGGAACGATTTTGAACAGCTTGGCTGGCCCTTTTAGGGCGAACCCCAGGGATGGGGTGAGTAAATCCGCTCCCGGCGGATTTGTGAGGCAGATTTTTAGATCGTTTGAGGCGAATAGCGGTAGCGTGTAACGAAAAGGATCGGGAAATCTGTCCAATTCCGGCTTTTCCGCAGTAGACCAGTCCTAAGTCTGACAGGCTCCTAGGCAGGAGCCTGTCAAGCTGGGTGCAACCTTATGCCTAGGATGCATTGTTCTAACTAAGCCATGGGGCTAGATAGGCAGTGCTTGCTGCTTCGAGAACTCATTTATGAGGTTTGAAATAGGATTTTGCGCCCAAATCTGACATCTATTGGATTTTGGGGCATAATCAAAAAGGGGTTATTCTGTGATTCCGCTATCGAACAGTCCCTTCTATTTGGCGAGCGGGGGTGCCGGGGAAGGCGCCATGTGTCGCCCTGGTGGGTTTGATCTGCCAGCGGGAGAGGCCAAGGACGTGTTACCTCGTTTGGTTTTAGGACCTAAAGCGCTGTAGCTCAATTAGGTATTAATGCTCTGCTAAAGAAGTGAAATCGTGATCAGACAAAGAACACTGAAAAACACAATAAGGGCTACCGGTGTGGGTTTGCATACCGGAGAGAAGATCTACCTGGCATTGAGGCCTGCTGGCGTAGATACGGGCGTAGTTTTCCGACGAGTAGACCTAGAGCCCGCTGTTGAGTTAAGGGCGCACCCGGAAAACGTTGGTGATACCCAGTTGTCAACTACACTGGTCCAGGGTCAGGTCAGGATATCCACCGTTGAACATCTGTTATCGGCGATTGCCGGATTAGGGATTGATAATGTGTATGTCGATCTCAGCGCGCCAGAGGTACCGATCATGGATGGTAGCGCAGGTCCTTTTGTGTTTTTGATCCAATCCGCAGGTATCGTAGAACAGCAGGCTCCAAAGCGTTATGTAAGAATTAAGAAGGCGCTGCAGATCCAGGATGGCGAAAAGTGGGCACGCTTCGAGCCTTTTGATGGTTTCAAAGTGGGGTTTACTATCGATTTCAATCACCCTGTTTTTAAGGATCGTCGCCAGCATATAGAGATCGATTTTTCACAAACTTCTTACGTCAAAGAGGTCAGTCGGGCAAGGACCTTCGGTTTTATGAGGGATGTGGAGATGCTTCGTGATAATAATCTAGCGCTTGGAGGTAGTTTGGACAATGTCGTGGTCGTCGATGACTATCGTGTCTTAAACGAGGACGGGCTACGATACGAAGACGAGTTTGTCAAACATAAGATACTCGATGCTATCGGTGATCTTTACCTTTTAGGGCATGGCCTGATAGGCGCCTTTCTAGGTTACAAGTCTGGCCATGATATGAATAATCATCTACTGCGTAAACTTATTGCTACCCGAGATGCTTGGGAGGAAGTAACCTTCGAAGGCGACTCGCATCGAGCCCCTGTCTTGTACGGTACTGCACTCGAAGTTGCGGAGGTCTGAATTATCCCGATCCGTCGTCCGACAGGCTCCTAGAGCACTAGGTCATAACAAGCTCTCAAAGTTTTCACGCATGATTCTGTGGGAATTGCGCGTTGTGAAATAGGCTGCATGAGCCACCGAGCTTTGGGAGTGAAGAGTCTGCTCAGGTTTCACGCGTTGCCACCGATAAAATAGAGAGTTATCGCTGAGGTTTGCAGCGCTTGGACAGGCGCAATAAGGCCGATTTTAACTCCGAATCCTGCATGGTAGAGGCGGTTGAGGCGAGATGTTGAGCGCTCTGCAATGAAATGCTTGGCCTGTTAGCCGGTTTTTTACGCTGGTATGCTATATTTGTGACTTTTATTTTCACCCGCTTTAGGTTTTGCTGGAACTCGGTGTTGAGTTGCTTGAGCAGTTCATACTGCTGATAACGGATAGGGACGGCCCAGTTCGCGCTGTCGGTTATCACTACTAAGGTGTTGTCGCGAATTCCGCCAGCCCAGCAATGCGCTCTCACTGTGACGGGCAGTCTTAATCGCAGGCTCTGGGTCAGGACATGTAGAAACTGGGCTTGTCTAATGAGATCCTGGTCAATGTATCGGTTAATTTGTTGCATTTGAGATTATCAAGACTTGAGTTTGACGGGTTTCTACCGGAACCGAATTATTCAACCTAGATCTTGCAAGTGATCGTGCTTACAGAGTGCAACATATTGATTTGTAGGGAAAATTTGAGACTGAGTGGAATCCTTATTGTGATTCCCGAAGGAGCAAATATTGCTATACGGATCAATAGCTTGTGCTATGTTTGTGCGATCACTTGCAGGATCTAGGTTCAATGTTACCATGTATCCTGATAACACAGGATGACTATAAAAACTAACCGTAGTCATGAGGTTAGGAGCAGGTCTGGCGACTACTTATGAATATTATTGTATTTCCGAGAAAAAGATCTAGTGCGTATAGTATCCAATGGAGCCGCTGGTACCATTTTGTGTTGAGCGCGTTGGTTATTATGGTGTTAGGAGCGATGCCGCTGGGCATGGGATATTACTTGGGGAGTATCTATGGGGACGACTCCTTAAATTCAGATAGGCAACAAGATGTCCGCGCACGCCAGCAGCAGATTGAAATTACCCACGATTTGGCTAGTGCCCATATCGATGCACTGGTGCTGCGTCTTGGCCTATTCCAGGCGCACATCAATCGCTTGGATGCGCTGGGTTCAAAATTGGTAAAAATGGCTGACCTGGATGAGGATGAGTTTGATTTCAGTTCAGTTCCTGGAATAGGGGGCCCGAATCAAACGGGTGCCCGAGCCTTCGGTAATCCACAGAATTTCAGTAATGTCTTAGCGGAGCTGGCAGTAGAACTGGAACGGCGCGAATCGCAGTTGCGTGTTATAGACGGCCTCATCATGTCGCAGAATCTGGAGGAAGAGGTCTTTCCGGCTGGGTGGCCGATTAAGAAGGGATGGATCTCTTCATCCTATGGGAAACGCAAGAACCCGTTTAGCGGAGAATCTGAATTCCATAAAGGGGTGGATTTCGCCGGCAAGGCGGGATCTGATGTAGTCGCGGTTGCTGGGGGGGTCGTGACTTGGGCCGGTAAGCGCTATGGGTATGGCAATCTGGTGGAAATTGATCACGGAAACCGGCTTGTTACCCGCTATGGGCATAATAAGGTGGTGGAGGTTGAGATCGGCAGTATTGTTAAAAAAGGGCAGGTAATTGCAAAAATGGGTAGTACTGGGCGCTCGACTGGGCCCCACGTCCACCTTGAGGTTATAAAAAAAGGCAAGAAGATTAATCCCTACAAATTCATCAGGGCTTCGAAGTAGCATTCTTTGCAGCTAAGTTAGGGCGGTTGGATTTGGTGGTTTGCCTGAATTCTTGATACCTAAATCCTGCAAGTAACTGCGCTTTGTGAGTGTAAGGTATTGATCTGTTTAGAGATATTTACTCCTTCGGAAACAGAATAAGGATTCCATCCTTAGGTCCGTTAACGGCACCTCCCTGCGCCACTTCTTCGCTCGGTCTCAAATTCGTTCTACCACTCATTTACAATTGTAAAGATAGAACCCGCATTCTGATCGGTCCCCGAATGCGTTATTATCTATGGTCCGTTAACTCAGTAGAATCAAATGCCTACAATGGTCAGTGTAGTAGTTAGAAAAATATTCGGCAGTCGTAACGAACGCTTGCTCAAGGCCTATCGTAAGACGGTAAGGCGCATAAATGCCCTTGAACAACAGATGCAGGGGCTCTCGGATGAGGCCTTGAGATCTAAAACAGATGAGTATCGTAATCGATTGGAGCAGGGCCAAACCCTGGCGGACCTATTGCCTGAGGTCTTTGCCGCTGTGAGAGAGGCCAGCCAAAGGGCCTTGGGGATGCGCCATTTTGACGTTCAGCTCATTGGTGGCATGGTATTGAACGATGGCAAGATCGCGGAGATGCGTACCGGTGAGGGCAAGACCCTGGTGGCCACCCTGGCGGTGTATTTAAACGCCCTGGAAGCGAAGGGTGTGCATATAGTCACGGTCAATGACTATCTAGCCCAGCGTGATGCCGCTTGGATGGGTAAGATCTATAACTTTCTGGGCATGACCGTAGGCGTGATCATATCCGGCATGGATCATTCAGAAAAACAAGCCGCCTATGCCGCTGATATCACGTATGGGACCAACAACGAATTCGGGTTTGATTATCTGCGTGACAACATGGCGTTCAGTGTCGAAGGGCGGGTGCAGCGTGGATGTAATTTCGCCGTGGTGGATGAAGTGGATTCCATACTCATCGATGAGGCGCGTACTCCTCTGATCATCTCTGGTCCCACCAATGAGAGTTCCGATCTTTATACCGCCATCGACAAACTCATTCCCAGCTTGGATCGTCAATTGGAGGAGGAAGGTCCCGGCGATTTCAGCGTGGATGAAAAGGCGAAGCAGGCCCATCTCACCGAAGAAGGGCATCAGAAGGTTGAAGAATTGCTGCTTGAATCGGGACTATTGCAATCGGGTGACAGTCTTTATGATGCTGCCAATATAGGACTGATGCATCATTTTAATGCCGCGCTGCGGGCCCATGTGCTGTTTCACAAGGATGTCGAATACATCATACGCGACCGGGAGATCGTCATTGTTGATGAGTTTACTGGCAGGACCATGCCAGGTCGACGCTGGTCCGAAGGCTTACATCAGGCGATAGAGGCCAAGGAGGGTGTGTCGATACAGCAGGAAAATCAGACCCTGGCCTCGATCACCTTCCAGAACTACTTCAGATTGTACGACAAGCTCTCGGGTATGACCGGTACGGCCGATACCGAGGCCTATGAGTTCCAGCAGATCTATAGTCTTGAGGTGGTGGTGATACCTACCCATATGACCATGGTTCGTGACGATATGGGCGATCTGGTCTATCTCAGCATGCGTGAGAAGTTCAATGCGATTATCGAAAATATCAAAGATTGTATAGACCGGGGGCAGCCGGTGCTGGTGGGTACGGCCTCCATAGAAACCTCCGAGTATCTTGCTAAGCTGCTTAGAAAAAATAAAATCAAGCACCAGGTCTTGAATGCAAAGCAGCATGAGAAGGAATCCCATATCATCGCCCAAGCAGGGCAATCCGGCACCGTGACGATTGCCACCAATATGGCAGGCCGCGGTACCGACATCGTTTTGGGGGGGGGGCTTGATGCCGAATTGGCCTTATTGGCGGATGATGTAGACGAGCAGAAAATACAAAAGGTCAAGACGTCCTGGCAGGGACGCCACGAGGACGTGGTTGCCGCCGGTGGACTACATATCATCGGTACCGAGCGCCACGAGTCTCGGCGGGTCGACAATCAGTTGCGTGGTCGATCGGGGCGCCAGGGCGATCCCGGATCCAGTCGGTTCTATTTATCGCTGGAGGACAATCTCATGCGTATCTTTGCCTCGGAGCGGGTGAAGGGGCTGATGCAAAAGCTGGGTATGGAAGAAGGAGAATCGATAGAACACCCCTGGGTAACTAAGGCCATCGAGAATGCACAGCGCAAGGTCGAGGCTCATAACTTCGATATCCGCAAGCATTTATTGGAATATGATGATGTTGCTAATGATCAGCGCAAGGTGGTGTATCAGCAGCGTAATGAATTGATGGAGGTCGATGACATTTCCGACAGTATCCAAGCCATACGTGAGGACGTGGTCAATGGCGTGATTAACGCTTACCTGCCTCCAGGAAGCCTTGAAGAACAGTGGAACATCAAAGGAGTGACAGGTGCAATCGAGCATGAGTTCGGGCAGCGTCTGGATATCAAGGGTTGGCTCGAAGAGGACGAATCACTGCATGAGGAATCCTTGCGTGATCGTGTACAGGATCAGATCACTAAGGTGTATGAACAAAAGGAGCAGCTGATCGGCAGTGAAATGATGCGCCGCTTTGAAAAAGACATCATGTTGCAGATATTGGACAATCATTGGAAGGAGCATCTGGCCGCCATGGATTATTTACGCCAGGGCATCGGGTTGAGGGGGTATGCACAGAAGAATCCAAAACAGGAGTATAAACGCGAGGCCTTCGAGATGTTTCAGCAGATGCTTGAAAGCATCAAACATGATGTCGTGACCATTCTGGCTAAGGTTCAGGTGCGACATGAGGATCAACTGCAGGAGATGGAGGAGCAGGCTCACCAGCCTAAAGAGATGCAGTTCCAACATAAAGAGGCACGTAGTGCCTTGAACGGATCACAAGAACAGAAAGAGACCAAGAAAGAGCAGCCGTTCAGGCGTTCAGGGCGCAAGATCGGTCGCAACGAGCCCTGCCCATGTGGCTCCGGTAAAAAGTACAAACATTGTCATGGTCGATTGGCCTGACCGGAATATTACTTACTAAGGGTATTATCATGGCCGTCGATCTAGATTTCCCCTCAACGCTGCAGCCGGTAGCGGGTATACGCCTGGCCAGTACCGCCGCTGGAATACGTCACCAAGGCCGTGATGATCTGGCCCTTTTCGAACTAAGCGCAGGAAGTCGATTGGCTGCGGTTTTTACGCGCAATGCCTTCTGTGCCGCGCCCGTGGAGGTGGCTAGACAACATCTCAGTGGGGCGAACCCCCGTTATCTGCTTATCAATTCGGGTAATGCCAATGCGGGTACCGGAGAACCCGGCAGGCGTGATGCTTTGGCCTGTTGTCAGGGGCTCGCGGCGGTGTGTGAGTGTCAAACCGAAGAGGTCATCCCATTCTCTACCGGTGTGATCGGTGAAAGACTGCCTGCGGCAAGGATCAACTCAAGCCTGCCTCACTTAAGATCTGGGCTGTCGAGTGAAGGCTGGCTTGACGCTGCCCAAGCGATTATGACCACCGATACCCTACCCAAGGGGATTTCCCGAAGTCTACCCATCGATGGTAGATGCGTCACCATTACTGGGATTGCCAAAGGGGCCGGAATGATGCGGCCCGATATGGCCACGATGTTGGCCTATGTGGCTACTGATGCTTCTTTATCACAAACTCTGCTTGAGCAGACGCTACGCCAGCTCGTTGGGGTTTCTTTCAACTCCATTACAGTGGATGGAGATACCTCTACCAACGATGCCTGCGTGTTAATTGCAACCGGTTGCTCTAAGGTGCGGATTCGGCACACCGATACAGCCTATCATGATTTCTACCAAGCCCTGGCTGAAGTCATGATGCATCTGGCACAGGCGATAGTGCGTGATGGCGAAGGGGCAACAAAGTTCATAACCGTATGGGTAAAAGGGGCCTTGAGCGAACAGGAGGCCCGGGAAGTGGCCTATACGGTGGCCCATTCACCCTTGGTGAAGACCGCGTTTTATGCTCAAGATCCCAACTGGGGACGCTTGCTTGCGGCAGTAGGTCGGGCGGGTGTCGAATGTTTGGATATGAACCATGTGGATATATCCCTGGATGAAGTGACGGTCTTTTCTCAAGGTGGCGTTGATGTGGCATATAGCGAACAGGCAGGGCAAAGGGTAATGGCAAGGCCCGAGATTACGGTAGGTATAGATCTGCATCGTGGTGAACACCAGGCCAAGATCTGGACCACTGACCTGTCTGGTGAATATGTGCGTATCAATGCTGAGTATCGGAGCTGATGTCTGCATGGCCGCAGATGATGATTTTGCCTCGTATGTGCATGTTGTCGCCGCAGCGATAATTAACCAAGATTGCCAGGTTCTAATTACCCGACGACCCCTTGACGTCCATCAAGGAGGAACGTGGGAGTTTCCTGGTGGCAAGGTAGAGTGGGGAGAGCAACCGCTGGAGGCCCTGCGCAGGGAACTGGAAGAAGAACTGGATGTCACTCCGCTTGTTTCCCGGCCACTGATAAAGTTCCGGTATGAGTATCCTGATAAACGGGTATTGCTGGATATTTGGCAGGTCGATCGTTTTCACGGAAGACCGGTGGGCCGTGAAGGTCAAGCATTGAAATGGGTGGTGCAATCCAAACTTAAGGATTTTCGCTTTCCAGAGGCCAATCTGCCGATTTTGGCCGCGCTGCGCTTACCGAAACAGTATCTGATTACCCCTGATCCGGGAGAGGACTGGCAGGGTTTCTTGGTGATACTCCGTAAGGCGCTTAGAAATGGATGTGGTTTGATTCGCTTCAGGGCCTATACTCTGAGCGATGAAGATTACTGTCGCTGTGCTAAAGAGGTGATCCAGTTATGCCGCGACTACAGCGCCTATGTCCTTATCGATCGGCGTATTGATTGGGTGGAAATGCTCGGGGCCGATGGCATTCATCTCAATAGCCGTTCTCTAATGGAGAGTCAACAGCGACCATTACCCCTAACACAACTGGTGGCGGCGTCTTGCCATAATCTCGAAGAACTCTTGCAGGCGAACCGGATCGGTTCAGACCTTGCCGTAGTATCTCCAGTTAAGGCGACTCGAAGCCATCCTGGGCGTGATGGGCTGGGATGGCAGGAATTTGCCGCCTTGTGCGATAGCGCTGTAATGCCTGTGTATGCCCTTGGTGGAATGCGCCCGGCAGACATGGACCGGGTATGGCACCATGGTGGTCAGGGCATTGCTGCGATTCGGTCACTATGGCCGGCGTAGTTGCCGCTACAACGCGCAGCATGTCAGCTTGAAAACGATATCGTCCTGAGTCTGTGTGGCCCGCGGCGATTGCGGATCGACCAGCTTAAGGAAACGCACCGTAAAGCGGTGCTTGCCAGCGCTAATTTCGGCGTAGAAGGGCGAGTCTTCAGGGAGTTGAATCCGTATTAACTGATAGGGTTGATCTGTTTCCAGCTGTTGCTGGTAAAATCCTCGTTCAGCGCATTTTTCTTCTGATGAGGCGCTGTCCCGGATAAGTGATAAGGTGATATTGATCGTTTCGTAAATCTTTTTAAATGGGCTCACCCAATGTTCTAACGTAGCATGTCTTTTAGCTGCGGATTGAGATAGCCAATAATGATAGGCGGGCAGATCAAAATCGCATGTTCCTCCGGGAATCACGATGCGCTGCTTGATGCTCTTAATGAATTCGTTATTTTTTATTTGGTCACTAGGATGGCCGCTCAGCTCGTAGAGGGTTTCAATATGCTGTCGATGCATGTCAATAAATTGTTGTAAATGAGATTGGTCGATCTCTGGGATCTCTTTTAGGGTCTCCATGCTTTGAATTTGACGTTTAAGCTCCTTCATGAGTTCGCTTTTAACGTCGCCTCGGGCTACCAGATCGGTAATCTCCAACAGGGTAATGAGAGCGCTATGGGTATCCCAGGCGTTATTACCACTAATGTGATATTCGAAGCGCTGCATCAACCGTTCGATGCGTAAAAAAGTTCGAACACGTTCATTTAATGGTTGTTCAAAGATAATCTGTGAGCTCACCCTGCAGTATCCTGATGTCTAGACCTAAAGTAGATAATAAGTAGTCGAGCACCTACTTTTTCTGTTCAAGCAGATTAAGGAAATGTAGATGTAGTCGCTGTATCTGGGCATTGAGCAGCCGGATGTCGCCGCTGTTGTCTATAACATCGGTGGCGAAGGCCAAACGTTTGTTGCGAGATACCTGGGTTTGGATGATCGCGCGGGCCTCGTTCTCAGAGCAGCTATCGCGTTTAACCACGCGCTTTATTTGCGCTGACTCATCGCAGTCTACCACCAATACGCGGTCAAACATTTCGATCATACCAGATTCTACCAAT